>DAIQNS010000033.1:0-9115 GCA_036788315.1 Alteraurantiacibacter sp.
ATTGCGCGGCGTGCGCAGGAGCAGGATGCAAGTGCATTCCAGCTGATTTTTGCAGTGGAAGCCATGATGTTCGTGCTCGCTGCGGCGCTTGCCGTGCACGCAGCGGCGAAGGGCAAGCGGGACAAGGGAGCAGGATAATGAGCAAGGTAATTTACGACGCAGTCGTAGTGGGCGGCGGACCGGCCGGAGCAACTGCGGCATGCGATCTTGCCAAAGCCGGGCGGAACGTTGTCCTTCTTGACCGCGATGGCCGGATCAAGCCGTGCGGCGGCGCGGTTCCGCCGCGGCTACTCGAAGATTTCGATGTTCCTCAGGGCCTGTTGGTGGCGCGCGCGCGTTCGGCCCGGATGATTGCGCCTTCCAATCGCAAGGTCGACATGCCCGTTGGTGAAATCGGCTATGTCGGCATGGTCGATCGCGACGTGTTCGACGAATGGCTGCGGGTACGCGCCGAAAATGCCGGTGCGGAGCGGTTGACCGGCGTGTTCGAACGCATCGAGCGCGACGAAAGCGGCAGCACGGTCGTCTATCGCCGCGGACGTGGTGCGCCCGAAGAGCGGCTGCGGACCAGGCTCGTGATTGGCGCGGACGGCGCGCGCTCGGCGGTGGCGAAACAGAACATCCCCGGCGCCGAGCAAATGAAATGCGTCTATGCCTATCACGAGATCATCCGCTCGCCTGCAATGACCGAAGAGGGCTTTGACGGCACACGCTGCGATGTCTTTTATCAAGGCAAGCTCTCGCCCGATTTCTACGCCTGGGTGTTCCCGCATGGCGAAACCGCGAGCATTGGCGTGGGCAGCGCGGTCAAGGGCTTCTCCCTGCGCGGCGCGGTCGAGGAAATGCGCGGCGATCTGGGGCTCGATCAATGCGAGACGATCCGCAGCGAAGGCGCGCCGATCCCCTTGAAGCCTCTCAAACGCTGGGACAATGGCCGCGATGTCATCCTTGCAGGCGATGCCGCAGGTGTGGTCGCTCCGGCTTCGGGCGAGGGCATCTATTACGCGATGACCGGCGGCCGCCATGTGGCGCAGGGCGCGCACGCCTTCCTTGCCACAGGCGATGTGAAGGCGCTCAAGCAGGCCCGGGCAACTTTCATGCGCGAACATGGCAAGGTGTTCTGGATATTGGGCATGATGCAGCATTTCTGGTATTCGAGCGACAAGCGGCGCGAGCGTTTCGTGGCCATGTGCGACGATAAGGATGTGCAGGAATTGACCTGGCAGGCGTATATGAACAAGCGGCTGGTGCGTGCCAAGCCGATGGCGCACATCAAGATCTTCCTGAAGGATTGCGCGCATTTGCTTGGTCTGAAACCCATTGCGGGATGAGCCGGAGCTGGCTCCTTCCGGTCGTCATTGCTGCCATCGCTGCGCTTGCGGTGGCGGCGCTTGGCGCAACGATCACCGATCTGGGGCCGTGGTATCAGGCGCTGGCCAAGCCTGACTGGACACCGCCCGATCCCGCTTTCGGCCTCGGCTGGACGGTGATCTTTTCCTTCACCGCGATGGCGGCCGTCACCGCATGGCGCGCGGCGCCGACATCGCAGGTCAGCGATACGCTGATCGGCCTGTTCTCCTTCAACGCTTTTCTCAATATCATGTGGAGCCTGCTGTTCTTCCGCGTGCAGCGGCCCGACTGGGCCTTTGCCGAGCTGATCCTGCTCTGGCTCTCGATCGCCGCGCTGATCATCATTTGCGCGCGCTATTCACGGCTCGCAGGCTTTCTGCTTGTGCCCTATCTGCTCTGGGTCAGCTTTGCCGGCGCGTTGAACTGGCAAGTGATCGCGCTCAACCCGCCTTTCGGATAGGTATCGGTCATGGAATGGCTTTTCGCGAGCGGCCATGCGGTCGATATCGTGCTGGCCGTGCTCGGCATCGAAGCCGTCTGGCTCGCGGCACGCGGTCGCAAGCTTGCCGACATTGCCTTGCTCATGCTGCCGGCCGTAGCGATCCTTCTGGCATTGCGGGGAGCGCTCACGGGCGCGTCATGGCACTGGATCGCGCTGCCGCTGGCGTTGTCCTTCCCGGTCCATCTTGCTGATCTGCGCCGCCGTTTCCGCGCGCGCGAGGATTAACTGATCGTCATCGCCGCAAGCGGCAAAGGAAACGCCCGGCCAAGCTGCTGCTCGGCCGGGCGTCCATAGAACCCCGAAAGGATCGAAGCTTCAGTTGGCTCTGGCAATCTCCTGTCCGCGGGCCACGGCTTCCTCTTCGTCTGCTTCATCGCTCGCCGTGAGGTCGAGCGGGCGAAGCAGCAAGGCCGGATAATCGCCCACCATGCGCGCCCCGCCGAGCGGCTTGGCCTGGCCCTGGTGGCAGGTGGTGCAATTCACCTTGTAGGGGTCGCCTTGCGGGCCGAGCCGGTTAGCAGGGAAAATGCTTGTCAGCGGCGAGATATAGCCATCGTTGATATTGCGCACCATCTGCACACCATGCCAGGCAGTAACACGGGCGGGCCCGCTGATCGACCAGTCGGCAAAGTTCTGCGAATTGTGGCAATGGGTGCAATTCACGCCCAACGACTGGGAGAAGTGCATCATCAGGCCGTAGGTCTGCTCGGTTTCCATCACGGTGGTCTTGTTGGCCGCAGTGGGATGCATGCCAAGCGAGCTTACCCGTACGCTCATCGGTTCGCCCAGATCGCTGCCGAAATAGGCGCCGAAGCTTTCGTAGGGCAGTGAGCTGAAGCCCGAAGCCGCAACAGGCGTGTTCTGCCCGTTCTTGCGCCCGTGCGTGGTCGGCTTGAGGTCCGTCCGTGCAAGCGTGTAGTTCGCCTCGGGCACCGGATTGCCGCGGTGGCAGGTCCAGCAGGTGACGCCTGTATCCTTCACATGCGCGTCCCAGCTGGTGTTCACCGCCTGATTCATCTGGATCATCGAGCGCGCCACCACCTTGGTATAGACCTCGTCCGAGGCCATGTTCGCCGGATTGTGGCAGTAGTTGCAGCCTTCCTCCGGCGAGACCCAGGCCGTGATCGCGGCCATGAAGTAGTCGAACTCCTCACGGCTGACATTGGCGAGAACCTGGACGTTTTCATAGGCCTCGCCTGCCGTCACCTCGCCCGGAGCAGGCAGGGCATAGGGCGGCACAGGCACTTCTGCCATGATCGCTGCGCTATCGAGATTGACCTCGACCATGCCCGTTCCGCGATAGCCGGTTTGCTCGGTCGTCTTTGGTCCAAGTTCACAGCCGGCAAGCGTCAATAACGCCACTGCTGCGCCAGCAAGAGCTAGTGCCTTATGCATCATTCGCCTCCTGTGCTCAGAGCTGGATCGACCATGCCGGTATCGGGATAGGCGGGGGCATAGCCATGCTCCTGCGCCCACAGATACCAATTGTCGACCACCGTACCGGTTAGCAGAATGCCGATCCCGCCGGTCAGCGTGGTGAGCACTGCAAACCACCATGCCCAGCGATGGATCGATTCCATCGTTGCATTGAAACCCATCGTCCAGCGCCAGAACAATCCGGCGCGTTCCGAAGCCGTGCCCCGGTCCACGATCTGTTCGATCTCGCGTTCCCCGCCGTAGCGGCCAACCGCGAGGATCGTCGCGCCGTGCATCGCGAACAGCAAGGTCGAGCCGTAAAGGAACACGATCGATAGCGCGTGGAAAGGATTGTAGAACAGATTGCCGTAACGGATCGAGAAAGCTGCGGTCCAGTCAAGGTGCGGGAAGATGCCGTAAGGCACCGCTTCGGCCCAGCTGCCCATCATCAGCGGCCGGATGAAGCCGAGGACGAGGAACAGGAAGATTGCCGAGGCAAAGGCCCAGCTCACATGCAGGCCCATGCCGAGCGCCTTGGCGCGGGCATAGGTGCGATACCACCAGAGCAGCACCGAAGCCGTGAGGCACGCGCCTGCAAGGATGAAGAAGCCGCCCTCGGTCCATGGCACGAACACGCTGAAGCCATATTCCGGGCCGGGCGGTTCGAGCGAGAGCCAGAACAGCTGGCGCACGAATTGCACCGGATCCCAGCCCACCGAGGCGAGCATGTTGAGCCCGATGATCTCGAAGGCAATCAGCCCCAGCAGCAGCGACAGGACGCCGCTCCAGCCCAGATAGATCGGGCCGATCTGCGCCTGGCCGATAAGGCCGAGCCAGTTGTTGGTGGTGGTCCCCGAGGTGCGGTTGTGCATCCCCTCCTTGAGCGGAATTCCCATCTCGGGATTTCCACGAATCTGGACCTGTGTGAAAATATTCTGATAGCGCGGCAAAAACATACGCTTTCTCCTCAGGACCAGATCGGCAGATTAAGCCACCAGGTCCACCATTCGGGCCAACCGCGGGTCCAGAACGGACCAGAGATGACGATGCATATCGCGCTCCAGAAGCCGGCATTGAGCGCCAGCAGCAAGCCGACTCGGTGAATGCCTAGCGTGCCGACCGAATAGCCGATCAGATCGCGAAAGAAGGTGTCTTCGTGCTCGGGGCTCTTGACGTTCTCGCCCTTGGCCGGATTGACCGCGGAGAGAACGAGCGCGCCGTGCAGCGCGAGCGCCAGCGTCGTGGTGAAGAAGAAGCTCACCGCGAGCATATGCGCCGGATTGTAGTGGAAATGCAGATACTGGTATCCGACATTCGAGACCCAATCGAGATGGCTCCAGATGCCGTAGGGGAAACCGTGCCCCCAGGCGCCGAGCATCAGCGGCCGGATCACCACCAGCGTGACATAGGCGAAGATGGCCACGCCGAACGCAAAGGGGACATGATAGCCCATGCCCAGCTTGCGGCAGATTTCCACCTCGCGCAGTGCCCAGCAGACAAAGGAGATAATCGCACAGACCGTGATGATCTGCCAGAAACCGCCCTCCTTCAAAGGCGCAAGTGCAAGTCCGTAGCTGAGATCGGGCGGGGCGATCGATATCAGCCAAGGGTTCCATGTCGGCCCTTGCGAGGCCGCATAAAAGATCAACATTGTGCCAAGCAGCGTGAAGATCGTGCCGACAACTCCGAAGAAGCCGACATAGAAGGGGCCGAACCAGAAGTCGAACAGGTCCCCACCGATCAGCGTGCCGCCGCGCACGCGATATTTACGCTCGAAACTGAGGAGCATAGCCCATTCCTTCCCCGGGCATATCCCGGGTAACCTAGAGTTCGTTCCCGACCGTTGAGGTGCCGTCAGCTAAGCCGGCCGGCACCTCTCGCACAGTCGAATGGTTCAGGTCGAAAACCCGTTGTCCTACGGCGTCACTGTAGCTGCGGCAGAAGTGCCCAGCTGTGCGGTTGCCGCGGCATTCGGGCCATCCAGCCAATTGTACGTATCCGTGCTCAGCAGGATGAAGTGGATGGTGAAAGCCAGCACCGCCAAAAAGACGTGCAAGCCGACCAGCGCAGTGCGCGGATTGAAAGTCATCCAAGCTCTCCACATGGTAGTTCTCCTTAATTAGATTGAAAAATCAGCGCCTTGCCTCGGGATTACCCGAGCCAGGGGCGCCACATCCACACCAACAGGTGCGCCACGACCGCGATGCCCGTGAAGCCCAGGAAGGTGCTCATGAACAGCTTGTGGAATTCCTTTGCCTCTTCAGGCGTCAGGTAAGTCCTCACGCCGAAGCGATCATCTGGCTCACTCATAGCTTTTCTCCAGTTTCGGTTATTGTGCGAGAGGCACCATGCCTCTGACGATATCCTCGCATCGGGCCGGAGCCTCTTGCGCGGATGGGGTGGCCCCTTGCGGAGGCAATCTGTGTGGGCGCGCTCATGCGCCTGATCCTTCGAGCAGCGCGTCGGCCAGACTTTCGGCAGTGACGCGGGTGTCGCCCGCGCGGCGTGCATTGCGTTCGGCCGCATCGCGCAGCCGCTTGGCGACGGAAATTCTCAGCAACACCGGCTGCGCCTCGACCAGCATGTCGAGCTTGGCCTTGGCATCTGTGTCCCATGGCAATTCGGGCTCGGTGCGCGCGAGCGTGGGCTCGGCCTTGTCCATCTGCGTGCCCAGGGGCAGGATATGGAACAGCGCATCGAACAGCGCATTGCACACTTCCTGCACCAGATAGGTCGCGCCCGAATAGCCCATGAAAGGCGTGCCGGTATGCCGCCGGATCGCAGCGCCCGGGAAGCTGGCGGGGATATAAATCCCGCGTGCCATGCCGCCCTGGCTCGCCTCGGCCAGATACATGCGCTCGTTGTATGAGCCGAACAGCACGAGCGGCGGGTTCTGGTGGATTTGCGCGCGCACGCTCTGATTGTCGGGCTTGACCCCGGCCGAGCGGCTGATGCTGAAAGCGCAGGGCAGGCCCATATCGCCCTCGAGGAAATTGCGGATGCCGCGCGCGTAAGTCTCGTTGGCGACGATGCCGAAATTGGCCGTACCGAAGAAATCCTGCGTCACCGAGCGCCACAGATCCCACAAGGGCTTGATCGTGGTGTGCTTCTCGCGCGCGATGAAAGGTTCAGGGTCGAGCCCCAGCTCTGCGCCCAAAGCGCGCAGGAATTTGGTGGTCGAGGTGAGGCCGATCGGTGCCTGGAAATAGGGCCGCTCGAGCAGCTCGCACAGATTGCGGCCATATTCGCGGTAAAGGCAGACGTTGGCTTCTGCCTGCGCCAGGTTCTTCACATCGGCCAGATGGCTGCCCAGCGGGAAGGACATGTTGACCTCAGCCCCGATCCCTTCGACGAGGCGGCGGATTTCGGCAAGGTCGCTGGCCATGTTGAACATGCCGTAAGCGGGGCCGATGATGTTGACGCGCGGCTTTTCGTCTTCCTTGCGCGGGCGCAGTGCGGGCATTTTCTTGGGGCCGAATTCGGTCCACAGCCAGCTCAAGGCGCGGTCGGCCGATTCCCATTGATCTTCATCGATGGTGCGCGGCAGGAAGCGCTTGATGGTGGTGCCTTCAGGTGTAACCCCGCCTCCGATCATCTCTGAGATGGAGCCGGTGACAACCACCGAGGGCAATTCGGGATCGAGCGTTTCCCAGGCGCGCTTCATCGCGCCTTCGGTGCCGGTCTTGCCCAGTTCTTCTTCGCCGAGGCCGGTTACCACTATGGGCAATTCATGTGGCGGGAGGCCGTCTGTATAGTGGAGCACCGAGGTGACGGGCAGGTTCTCGCAGCCCACCGGACCATCGATGATCACCTGCAAGCCCTTGACCGCGGTAAAGGCATAGACCGCGCCCCAATAGCCGCCTGCACGGTCATGATCGAGGATCAGCGTCATGAGCCCACCGCCTCTGCTGCCTTCTTGGCAGCGATCGTCTGCGCGGCGAACTTGGCCTTGAACTTGGGCCGGTCCATCGGTGTATCGCTCCAGATGCCAGCGCTGTCGCCTTCGCCCACACCTTCGAAGAACTCGCGCATCTGGTCGAAGCGCGCCTTGTTGCCGAGCGCGGCATTGATCACCTGCGCAAGGCTCCCCGCGCCTGCGGGGCCCATGAGCGGGCGCGCGGAGATGAGATTGGTGAAATAGAGCGCCGGGGTGCCTGCCTGCTTGGCGTGCTGCACGACCGGCGTGGTGCCGATGGCAAGATCGGGGCCGAATTCCTCGACCGCGGCAATATCTTCCTCTAGACTGGCGCGATAATTGACGCGGGTGCCCTTGGCTTCGAGCCATTCGCGGTCCGGATCGGACCAGCGCGTCTTGGGGCATGCAGTGCCGACATAGGGCACATCCGCACCACTTTCGATGAGCAGCCGCGCGACGAGCAATTCCGAGCCTTCATAGCCCGAGACTGTGACCCGGCCCGTGATCGGCATCGCGGCAAGCGCGCCCTTGATCGCGGGGAGGAACGCATTCTTGGCCGCATCGATCCGGTCCTGCGCGACGCCGCAAGCAGCGCCGATCGCATCGAGCCATGCGGCCGTGCCATCAACGCCCACCGGCGCGGAGCCGACGACCGAGCGGCCGGCGGCTTCGAACTGGCGCACGCTGGCGGTGTAGAAGGGATGGATCGCGGCAACCGCCGCGCAATCCAATGCGCTGTACAATTCGCGCCACTCGCGAGTGGGAACGACCGGCCCGGCTGCGAGGCCCAACGGTTCGAGCATTTGCCCGATGCCGACGGGGTCTGCCGGGAACATCTCGCCAAGGAGCGTTACCGTGGGCCGGTCCGACCGTTCCCTTGGTGCTGCAACAGGGCCGGTTTCCGCCTCGTTGCGAGCATAGGCCAGCATGGCGCCGGCCAGGACGTCCTTGGCCTCGGCGTGGGTCGGTATGCCGAAGCCAGGAACATCTATTCCGATGATGCGCACGCCGTTGATCTGGTCGGGCAGCAGCCGCAAGGGCACGCCGCTCGCCGTAGGGACGCACAGATTGGTAACGATGATGGTGTCGTAATGTTCAGGATCGGCGAGGCCTTCGACCGCTTCCTTGATGTCCTCGAACAGCTTGCCGGTGACGAGCGTTTCGGAATTGAACGGTACATAGCCCACTGTCCGGCGCGCGCCGTAGAAATGCGATGTGAAAGTGAGGCCGTAGACGCAGCAGGCCGAGCCCGACAGCACGGTAGCCGTGCGCCGCATCCGCAGTCCGACACGCAGCGAGCCAAAGGCAGGGCACATGCTTTGCGGCTGATCGTGCGGGCCTTTCTTCGCGGGATCGAGCGGGTAGTCGGCGGCATATTGGTCGAGCACTTCGCTCTTGCCAGCGTCGCGCGCGGCCTGAATCAGCGTATCCTTGCTTGAACACGCGCCGCCTTTGGCATCGCCCTGGCCGGTGCCAAGATCGAGCGTGTCGCGTGTGCGCAAGGAGGTGCCGGGTTCAGTCACGCATCATACCTCATCGTAGACCACCTCGAGGCTCGGCTTGGGCTCGAATGTTCCGCCGCGCATGTCGGCCTGTGTCGCGGGGATGAGCTGGACATTGCCGCCGGTGACATCGGCGCTGAACAGGCCGAGCAGCCCGTCCTGATCGAGCGGCGTGGGCCGCCGGGGCGGGGCGCTCGCAACGTTTTCGGCCAGCTCTTCGAACAGGCTCGCCCATTCGCCGCCAGGCATGCCGATGATCTGGTAATTGGCCGATTTGCGGCGAATATCCTCATTCGCGGGAATTGCGCACAACACCGGAATATCCACCGCCTTGGCAAAGGCTTGCGCCTCGCCCGTGCCATCGTCCTTGTTCACGATCATGCCCGCGACGCCGACATTGCCGCCCATCTTGCGGAAATATTCGACCGC
>DAIQNS010000033.1:9136-13313 GCA_036788315.1 Alteraurantiacibacter sp.
TTCTGACACATGTCGCGCGCAATCGGCAGGCCGAACCCGCCGCACACCACATCGCCGAGGAAGTCGAGCAGTACATAATCGAAGCCCCACTCATGAAAGCCCAGCTTCTCGAGCAGTTCGAACCCGTGGATGATGCCGCGCCCGCCGCAGCCGCGACCGACTTCGGGCCCGCCCAGTTCCATCGCGAACACGCCGTCGCGCTGGAAGCACACATCCTCGATGGAGACTTCCTCGCCCGCCGCCTTCTTGCGCGAGGAGGTTTCGATGATTGTCGGGCAGCTCTTGCCGCCGAACAGGAGGCTGGTGGTATCGCTCTTGGGGTCGCAGCCGATCAGCAGCACGCGCTTGCCCTGCTGCGCCATCATGTAGGAGAGGTTCGACAAGGCAAAGCTCTTGCCCGAGCCGCCCTTGCCGTAAATCGCGATCACCTGCGTTTCCGAAGTGACTTCTCCGGTGTGGACAGGATCGGGATCGAGCGCGGCTTCATCGCGCAGGGCCTGATCATTTGCAGCCTGGGTGCTTGGCATAGTCATTAAGCTTCGCTCCAATCGAGAACCATCTTCAGGCAATCCGGCTCGAGAAACGCCGCCGGATAGGCGCTGGTCGCTTCTGCTGCGGGCCGGACGTGCGAGACGAGGCCACCCAGATCGAGCGCCCCGCTTTCCATCAGCGCGCGAACAGCGGTGAGATCTTCGGGCTGCCATTCGGCCGCGACGCGCAAGCGCGCTTCGGCCCGGAAAGCAGCGGGAAAGGCAAAGCTGAGGCGGTTGGCGTAAAACCCTGCGAGCACGATCTCGCCGTTCCGCGCGAGGCGGCCGATCAGCTGGTCGAGCACATCGGCGCTGCCGCTTGCATCGATGATTGTGCGGTAATCGCGCCGGTCATCGTCCTTGGGAGCGATGACGTCATAGCCGACCGCACCGACGCGGCGCTGCGCCTTGTTGTCCCAGACGACCGGAGGCTTGCCGCCTTCAGCGCCGGCGCGCGCAATCGCGATCCGCGCGAGCAAACGGCCCAGAACGCCGTGCCCGACTATCAGATCGGGCGCATCGCTGCTGGCAAGAATATGCATGGCGGTCGCGGCAAGCGCGCACAATGTGCCCGCTTCGGCGAGCTCTTCGGAAACCGGAAGGGCGCGGGCGGATGCCACCACGAGCCGCTGCGCCGTGCCGCCGAACAGGCCGCGCGCATCCTTGTAGCAATTGGCACCGGGTACAAAGACCCATTCGCCGATTCGCTCGGCCACATCGTGCGCGGCATCGATGATCCGGCCTACGCTCTCATAACCGGGCACGAGGGGATAGCCCATGCCCGGAAAGCTCGGCATTTCGCCGCTCCAGAGGAGTTTTTCGGTGCCGGCGGAAATGCCGGAAAAACGCGTTTCGACAAGCACATCACCGGGGCCGGGGGCATTCAGTTGAAGCGGGCGCAGCGCGAGGCGGCGCGGTGCATCAAGAATGACTGCCATTGCCTCCACTGATCTAGCCCCTTCCGCGGTCTCCGCGCTTGCGCGCACTTTATTGCAGGTTCGTTTGCCCACGTGTCTTGATAACCCAACAGGCCAAAGTGTCAATGCAAATGGACAACAAAGCTGTCAGGCGCGCGCGACAATGATGCTTGCAGCAAGCGGCAAGTGCGTGGAGATCTTGCGCGATGAAGCAAAGCCGGCGCTTTTCAGCATGGCGGCAATCTCGGCAAAGCTGCGCGGTCTGCCCGAGCGCATCGCCCACAAATACAAGCCGAAGTAGGCATCGCCCATCGCTTTGGCGCTGGCGGTTTGCGCGAGCGGTTCGGCAATCAGCAGATGCGCACCGGGAGCGAGCGCGCGGCGAATATTGCCCAGCAAGTGCTGCGCCTCGCGATCATCGTGATCGTGCACAATCCGCACCAGCGTGATCAGATCGAAGCCCGACGGGATCGGATCGGCAAAGAAACTGCCCTCGTGCACCGCGAGTCGCGAAATGTGTTCGCGCAGGTGCGGCTGGGCGGCAGCGCAGGATGCGACCTGCGGCAGGTCGAACAGCCCAAGCTCCAGATGGGCGTGCTTGTTGGCCACTGCACCCAGAAATGCGCCATGCCCGCCGCCCACATCGAGAATGCGCTTATGGCGGGAAAAATCATACGCAGGCAGCACTTGCTCGGCGACCAGATGCTGCGAGGCGGCCATCAATTGCGAATAGGCGCTGGCGGCATCGGGGCCGGTTACCTCGTCCTGCGCCGATCCGGCATAGGACCAGAATCGCGACAATGCGGTTGGCTCTTGCCGGTCCTCGCGCAACAGCGCGAGGGGATCGGCAAGGTCGCTGTAAAGCAGGCGGTTATGCCGGATCATCGCGAGCGCGCCCTGGTTGCCCGACAAGGCCGCGCCTTGTTCGCCCAGCATCCACCATCCCGGCGTGACTTCCTCGGCGAGATCGAGCGCAGCCGCCGCGCGCACCAGGCGCAGGGCAGCGTCGCGCGAGAGGCCGAGGGTCTTTTGCAGCGCAGCAAGATTGGCTGGGCCTTGCGCCAACTGGTCGAGCAAGCCGCTTTCCACGGTTGCGAGCAGCGTCTGCGTATAGGTAAAGCCTGCAAGCAGATCGAACATCTGCCGCGCCCGCGCTCTGGCCACGGGCCGCGTGAACGGCACGATGGTCATCCAGCGCTGAAACGCAGCATTGCCGAGCACGCGGTTCCGCCAGCTCACCCAGGCCGTGCGCAACGCGGCGCGCCTGCCCCTTGGCCCGGCCTGTTCTGAAACGTCATCCTCTCGCATTTGTCCAAATTACTGGACACGTGAGATGTAAAGGTCAAATAGTTATCGCGAAGCTCCCTTGGGGAGCAGCAAGGGAAACGGGTGTTGCGCGCCAGGGTGGTCATTGTCGGGGCGGGGATGGGCGGTCTGACCAGCGCCGCCTTGCTTGCAGCGCGTGGTTGCGATGTGACCGTGATCGAGAAGGAAGCGTGGGTCGGGGGCAAGGCGCGCGCGGTCACGGTGGATGGCCGGGCAATCGCCGCTGGCCCGACCGTGTTCACCATGCGCGATGTCTTCGAAGATATTTTCCACGCGTGCGGAGCCGATCTGTCCGATCATATCGTGGCCGCACCCGCCGAAGTGCTCGCCCGGCATGCGTGGAGCCCGCAAGAGCGGCTCGATCTGTTTGCTGATCCAGTGCGCAGCGAGGAGGCCATCGGCGATTTCGCCGGAAGCGCGGCGGCGCTTGGCTATCGTCGCTTTCGCAGCGAGGCAAAGCGCGTTTTAGAAGTGCTCGACAATACGATGATACGCGCGACCAAGCCTGCCACGCCGCTTGCGCTCGTGTCGCGCATCGGGCTGGCCAACTGGGGCGATTTGCGCGCGGGCCGACCTTACGAAAGCTTGTGGAAAGTGCTCGGCGAACATTTTCCCGATCCGCGCCTGCAGCAATTGTTCGGCCGCTATGCCACCTACTGCGGCTCTTCGCCTTTTGCCTCGCCTGCCACCTTGATGCTGATTGCGCATGTCGAGGCGATGGGTGTGTGGCTGATCGAGGGCGGGATCAGCGCGCTTGCCGAAGCCACGCGCAAGCTTGCCGAGAGCCATGGCGCGCGCTTCCGCCTGGGCGAGCCGGTCGCGCAGATCGAGCGCAACTGGCGCAAGGTCACAGGCGTAACGCTGGCGAGCGGGGAGCGGATCGAGGCCGATGCCGTGATCGTCAATACTGATCCCACCGCACTTGCCGACGGTTTGCTGGGGGAGGGCGTCCGCAAGGCAGCGCGGCCCGTGCGCAAGCAGGAGCGCTCGCTATCGGCCTACGTATGGATGACAAATGCGCGGATCGAGGGCTTTGACCTCTCGCATCACAACGTCTTTTTCTCCGGCGACTATCCCGCCGAATTTGCCGATATCGCCACCGGAAGGCCGCCGACCAGCCCTTCAGTCTATATTTGCGCAATGGATCGCGCTGCTAGTGTGGAGGCGAGAGCAAGCGGGCGCGAGCCGCTGCAGATCATCGTCAATGCGCCCGCCAATGGCGACAGCAATGTCAGCTCGCCTGAGGAGATTGCCCAATGCACCAAGGCCATGGAAACAACGCTGGCGCAGTGTGGACTGACGCTGGAGCAGGATCGCCCGCAAGTGCTGACCACCCCGAGCGCCTTCGCGCAATTGTTCCCGGCGACGGGCGGGGCGCTCTACGGACGGGACTCGCACGGGTGG
>DAIQNS010000034.1:0-3513 GCA_036788315.1 Alteraurantiacibacter sp.
CCATGTTGGCCTGCACCTTGAAGATGAAGCCGGTAACCTCGTCATGTTCGGGGCTGATGTGCGTGTCGCCGGCAGGCTGGGGCCGCGGCGGCGGAGCATAGCCCGCAATCGCCGCGATCAGTTCCTCGACGCCGAAACCTTTGAGGGCCGAGCCGAAATAGACCGGCGTCAGATCGCCATTGCGGTAGGCCTCGATGTCAAACTCGGGATAGCCCACGCGCGCAAGTTCGGCTTCCTCGGCATAGTTCTCGGGGACGACCGGTGCCACATCGCGCTTGCCCAGAAACTCCTTCGACGCGCCCTCGGGCCGGACGGCCGAGCCATCGACGAAATCGAGAATGCCCTCGAACAGCCCGCCCATGCCGATCGGCCAGTTCTGCGGGCTCACATCGAGCGCGAGCATGTCAGCGACTTCATCGAGCGTTTCGAACGGATCACGCCCTTCGCGGTCGACCTTGTTGACAAAGGTGATGATCGGCACGCTTCTGAGGCGGCACACCTCGAACAATTTGCGGGTCTGCGGCTCGATACCCTTGGCCGCATCGATCACCATGATCGCGCTGTCGACTGCGGTTAGCGTGCGATAGGTATCCTCGGAAAAATCCTCGTGCCCGGGCGTATCGAGCAGGTTGAAGACCACCCCGTCCTTCTGGAACGTCATCACCGAGCTGGTGACCGAAATGCCGCGCTGCTGCTCGATCTTCATCCAGTCCGACCGCGCGCGCCGCGCTTCACCGCGCGCCTTGACCTGGCCCGCCTGATGGATCGCTCCGCCCTGCAGCAGCAGCTTTTCGGTGAGCGTGGTTTTCCCCGCGTCGGGATGCGAGATAATGGCGAAGGTGCGGCGGTTGGACATGATGATGCGGTGCGCGGGATCAACCGCGCAGCTCTGCCCCCTGCTTTGCCGCCGCGGTAATCACGGCATCGGCGATGGCCTTGAGATCGGCATCCTTGTAGCTCTTCTCGCCCGGTTGCAACGTCACCTCGATCGCGAGCGAGCGCTTGCCTTCGGGAACGCCTTGCCCTGCGAACACGTCGAATATGCGCGCATCGACGATATTGCTCTTGTCCGCGCCGCGCACCGCGCGCAGCAGATCGCCTGCGGGCAGCGCGTCGGGCACAAGGAAAGCAAAATCGCGCATGACCGGCTGGAGCGCAGGCGGGACAAAGGATGCCCGCGCGAAATCGGCCGCTCCCTTCTTGCCCGGGATCGCATCGAGGAACACTTCGGCTGCCACCGCTGGCCCATCGAGATCGAACGCGGCGAGCGTTGCAGGATGCAGCGTGCCAAAGCGCGCGAGCACGTTCTTGGGACCAAGCCGCAGGCTTGCGGATTGGCCGGGATGGAACTGCGCTCCCGCTTCTCCCATGACCATAAGCTTTTCGACCGGCGCGCCCGCTTCGGCGAGCAGTGCCTCGGCCTCGGCCTTGGCATCGAAAGCATCGAACATCGCCGCTTTGCCGCTGGCCCAGCCGCGCGGGGTCTTCTCGCCCACGAGCAGCACGGCAAGGCTCGCGCGCTCGTCCACCGCTCCGTCCGCTCCACGCAGATAGCGGCGCCCGATCTCGAACAACCGCAGCGAGGATGCGCCGCGATCGCGGTTGCGCCGGGCAGCAGCGAGCAGTCCGGGCAGCAGCGAAGGGCGCATGGCCTTCATGTCCTCGCTGATGGGGTTTTCCAGTGTCCAGAGAGCTTCGCTGTCAGCGAAATGCGCGGCATCGGCCGGGGGCAGAAACGACCACGTAATCGCCTCGTTCAGCCCGCGCGCAGCTGCTGCGCGGCGTAGTCGTCGTTCGAGCGCCTGTGCACCTGTGGCGGTGGGACGGGCGACGCCCTCGGCACGCGGAAGGGCCGTGCTCTCCACCTTGTCGAGGCCGTGGATGCGCACGACTTCCTCGACCAGATCGGCTGGCCCTTCGATATCGTGGCGGCGCAGCGGGCAGGTTACCTGCCAGTCGGCGCCTACCGTGAAGCCAAGGCTTTCAAGAATGCGCTTCTGCTCTTCGGCGGGCACATCGACTCCGCCCAGTCGCGCGGTCATCGCGGGATCGAATGCCACGCGCCTGGCCGTATCGGGCGCAGCCCCGGCACGGACGACTTCGGAAGCCTCGCCGCCGCAAGTGCGCAGGATCAGATCGGTGAGAATCGCGAGGCCATCGTCCAGAAACGCCGGGTCAACACCGCGCTCGAACCGGGTGCGCGCATCGCTGGCAAGGCCCAGCCTTCGCCCGGTCACGCCAATGCGCGGCGGATCGAAATAAGCGATTTCGAGCAGCACGTCAGTGGTCCCGTCCTGCACGGCGCTGTGCGCCCCGCCCATGATCCCGCCAATATCGTGCACGGAGTTGTTGTCGGCAATCACGACCATTTCGCTGTCGAGCGTGTAGCTCTTCTCGTTCAGCGCGGCGATGACCTCGCCCTCTCTCGCGCGCCGTGCAACCACGGGTCCGTCGAGCTTGGTGAGATCATAGACATGCGCCGGGCGGCCAAAGGCGAGCATGAGATAATTGGTGGCGTCGACCAGTGCCGATTTCGGCTTCAGCCCTGCTGCCTTGAGGCGCTTTTGCATCCATTCGGGCGAAGGGCCATTCTTCACCCCGCGAATGACGCGCCCATGAAAGGCGGGGCATCCCTCCGCGTCATCGGTGCGGATATCGACCGGGCAAGCGCCCTTGCCGTGCACTTCGGGAACAGGAAAAGGCTTGAAAGTGCCAAGCCCGGCCGCCGCCAGATCGCGGGCAATCCCCATAACACCCATGCAATCGGGCCGGTTGGGCGTGATCGCCACGTCGAAGATCGGGCTGACATTCGAATAATCGGCAAAGCTCGCCCCCACTGGCGCGTCCTGCGGCAACTCAATGATCCCCTCGTGATCATCGCCGAGTTCGAGCTCTCTGGTCGAGCACATCATGCCGTTGCTTTCGACGCCGCGAATGGCGCTTTTGCGCAGCCCCATACCGTTCGCTGGCACGACGGCGCCCGGAAGCCCGAGCACGCCGAGCATCCCCGCCCGCGCATTGGGCGCGCCGCACACAACCTGCAGAGGCGCGCCATCGCCGCAATCGACGCTGAGCACCTGCAGCTTGTCGGCATCGGGATGCGGCGCTGCGCTGAGCACCTTGGCCACGCGGAAGCCGGCGAGCTTCTCCGCAGGGTCTTCCAGCCCTTCGACTTCAAGGCCGATGGCGTTGAGTTTGGCAGCGATCTGCGCCGCACTTGCCTCTGTCTCGAGGAAATGTTTCAGCCATTCGAGCGAGAACTTCATGCTTTTGCTCCCACACCGGCGGACAATGTCGGCTGATCGAGATGGGAAAAACCGTAATGCGACAGCCAGCGCGCGTCGCCGTCGAAGAAGGCGCGCAGATCGTTCATGCCGTATTTGAGCATCGCCAGCCGGTCGATCCCGAGGCCAAAAGCAAAGCCCTGATACTGCCGCGCATCAACCCCGGCGAACTCAAGCACGCGGCGGTTGACCATGCCGCTGCCGCCCAGTTCCATCCAGTCATGCCCGG
>DAIQNS010000034.1:3523-6363 GCA_036788315.1 Alteraurantiacibacter sp.
CGCCCACGACCCGCCGATTGCCCTCATTGGCATAACCGACATCGAACTCGACGCTCGGCTCGGTGAAAGGGAAGTAGGAGGGGCGCAGACGCAGGACGATATCCTCGCGCTCGAAGAAGGCCTTGAAGAAGGTTTCCAGCGTCCATTTGAGATGGCCCAGATGAATATCGCGGTCGATCACCAGCCCTTCGACCTGGTGGAACATCGGCGTGTGCGTGGCATCGCTGTCCGAGCGGTAGACGCGGCCGGGCGCAATGATGCGGATGGGGGCGCCCTGCGCTTTCATCGCGCGGATCTGCACCGGCGAGGTGTGGGTGCGCAGCAGCATGCGCGGCGCATTGCCGCCGCCTTCGCGCGGGGTGCCTTCTTCGTCCTCAGGGAAATAGAAAGTGTCGTGCATCGCGCGCGCGGGATGGCTTTCATCCATGTTGAGCGCGGTAAAATTGTGCCAGTCATCCTCGATCTCGGGGCCAGTGGCCACGGCAAAGCCCAGATCGGCGAAGATCTCGGCCACTTCGTCCATCACCTGGCTGACGGGATGCACGCTGCCGCGCACTGCGGCGGGCGTTGGCAAAGTCAGATCGAGCGTTTCGCTGGCGAGGCGCGCTTCGAGCGCGGCAGCTTCAAGTGCTGCCTTCTTGGCGGCGAGCGCATCGGTCACATCCTGCCGCAAGGACTGGATCGCCGGGCCTTGTTCCAGGCGCTCTTCGGGGCTCATCATGCCGAGCGTCTTGAGCAGCGCCGAAACGCTCCCCTGCTTGCCCAGAAATTCCACCCGCAGCGCCTCGAGTTCGCCCAGATCCTGTGCCCGGGCGAGCCGTGCCGCGGCATCCTGTGCAATCTGCTTAATATCCGCCATTGTGTCCGCTTGTCATAAGTGCGTCGAGCCGCGCCTGTTAGCGGGCTGACGGCCCCATCCCAAGCCCTAAATGTCGCGCACGAGCGACGCGGGCTGCACCTGAGCGCAATTGGGCTGCGGGAAGGCGCCCTGTTCGGCCATGCGCTGCGCCACCACCTGTTCCAGAACCGGATGCGGCATTTCGGCATATTCGCTTGGTGTCATGCCCATGAAGCGGTGAAAATCGCGCACGAAATGCGCCTGATCGCAATAATGCCAGTCGATCGCTTCGCTCCAGTGGCGATGGCCGGCGAGCATGAAGCTGGCAAGGCTGCGCATAAACCTCTGGCGGCGCAGGAGCAGCTTTGGCGAGTAGCCGAAATACCGCAAGGTGAGACGTTCCAGCGTTCGCCGGCTGACCCCTGTCGCCTCGGCAAGTTGCTCGACACAGGCGAGATCGGGATTACGCAGGGCAAGATGGCAGGCGGAGATCTGCGGGCTCGCGGGCGCTGCAGCAGGTCTGAGCTGGCACAGGTAACGCTTGATCTCTTCGGCCAGTTCGTCGCGATCCTCACTGCCCTTCTCGATGAGCCGGGCAAGGTCACGAAAGCGGCGGTAGGCAGGCTCGGTCATTCCGTCGGTCAGCCGGTCGGCGAGCTGGCAGGCAGGCACATCGCTGTAGCGCGCCCAGCCGAGCGGTTGCAAACCCAGCGCCCAGCCGCGCAGTTCGACCAGAGTATAGCTTAGCGCGGCGCTGGTAGGGCCGCCGCCCGAGAACAGCGGGACGGGCGATGGCGGTTTGCCAGCAAATCCGGCAAGCGCGGCCGATCCGGTCTGGACAAAGCGCATGGTGGGCCATTCGGGCGGCGCGATATCGGTTACGCTTTCGCCTTGCGGCACCGTGACCGTGAGGCAGGAAAGGGCCGTGAAGCACGGCGCGATATCCTCGGGCAGAGGATAGAATTTCACATCAATCGCGTACTTCTCGACCATCTGATGCAGCGCCCCGGTTTGCGGACTTTAGTCCATCTTGTCGTTCACGATTCTCTTAAGCCCCACACCCAAGAGAAAACGTAGCAGATGAAGCATAGTCTGGGCAATTATCCGCCTCATGCACATGACAAAAAGCGCGAATTGATGACAAGCGCTGTTAGCCTTGCGCTGCACGATTGCATCGCGCGCGCCACTCTCCCCCAATGATCGGCAAGCGGCCCGCAAAGCCGCTTTTCGCCAATCTGCGAGACAATTTCGATACGGGGGAAATGCAATGAACACGATGATGAAAGCGGCTGTGCTGGCAAGCGGTGCAGCCATGTTCTGGGCCAGCCCGGCCATGGCCGACGATGTAACGCTGGTGAAGTGCGATGAGAGCATCGGCACGATTGCCGTGGTCGAGGGCGCCAATGCCGGGTGGCAGCAATGGGGGCTTGGCAGCCCGCGCATGCTGATCACGCAGCTTGCCGCGCAAAGCGGCTGCTTCACTGTGCAGTCCGGCACAGACCAAACGCCGGCGCGCTTTCTTGTTACTGCGATTGCCGGAACCAAGGAAGAGGTCGACCAAGGCGTCAATGTGGCAACGGGCCTGGCAACCGACGCGCTGATCCGGTCAGGCGCGGCCTCGGGCATCCTCTCGAGCGTGCCTTTCGGCGGCGCGGCGCTCGGCATGCTCGGCGGGCTTGGCGGGAAGAAGAAGACCGTTTCTGCCGCGCTCACCGTGGTCAGCCCGGCTACCGGGCAGCCGCTCGCCGCGGGCACGGGTTCAGTCAGGAAATCCTCGATCAGCTTTCGCGGTTCGGATGCTTGGGGACGCGGCTTTGCCGAGACCACTGGCTATGCCGACAGCAGCGAAGGCCAGAAACTGACCGAGGCCTTCATCATTGCCTTCAACCAACTCGTCGAGCAGCGCGCATCCTTGTCCTCGGCACCGACGGCAGGCGCAGCCATGGCCGCGCCCGCCGCTGCCGCCACTGTGAATAGTGCAACGCCCGCGGTCGATACGGTG
>DAIQNS010000034.1:6373-13061 GCA_036788315.1 Alteraurantiacibacter sp.
GTAATGGCCTGTGGATCGAAGTCGCGGACAGTTTCGGCACCAAAGGCTGGGTGAGCGTCGAAGACCTGCAATAGCGCACCCCCGAAAGGCCCCTTGCGCTGACTGCAACCAGTTCAGCGCGCGGAGCCTGTCGGAAAGGAAAGGGCGCGGGAATGGCCCAAACCACTCCCGCGCCCTTTTTCTTGTCCTTGCGACTGGCAGCAAAGTCAGCGCGTCTGCGCTGGCTGCAGTCAATCAGGCGGGCAAAGCGCCTTTGGCCTGCTTGATGATCAGCCCGAATGCTTCGGCTTCATTGAGCGCGAGATCGGCCATGACCTTGCGGTCGAGTTCGATCCCGGCCAGCTTCACACCGTGCATGAACTGCGAATAGGTGAGGCCTTCGGCGCGCACGGCAGCGTTGATACGCTGGATCCAGAGCGCGCGGAAATTGCGCTTGTTCACCTTGCGGTCGCGATAGGCGTACTGGCCGGCCTTTTCGACCGCCTGACGTGCTACGCGAATAGTATTCTTGCGGCGACCCCGATAGCCCTTGGCTTGCTCGAGAATCCGCTTGTGTTTGGCGCGGGTGGTAACACCGCGTTTGATGCGAGGCATTGTATAGTCCTTTCAAGATCCCGGATGCGGCCCGCACGGGCCGCAAAGCGTGTCAGCCCAATCCGTAGGGGGCCCATTTCTTGATCGTCTTCGCATCAGCGTCAGAGACCAGAGTGGTGCCACGGTTCTGGCGGATATACTTTGCGTTGTGGCTGATCAGGCGGTGGCGCTTGCCAGCGACACCGTGCTTGATCTTGCCTGTTGCGGTGATCTTGAAGCGCTTCTTCACACCGCTCTTGGTCTTCAGCTTGGGCATTTTCATCTCCTTTGATCAGAGACACATTAAACCAGCCCTGGCAGCCCTTGTCGCCAGGCCGGCTCACACAATATGTGCCGGTGAAGTCGCGCGCCTTAGGCGGATGGCGGACGAAAGGCAAGCGCGCGTTTGCCTGCGCCGCCGCGATGCCTTGGCGGGGGCGCGCTAGCTGCCGATGTAGACGAACGGCGCCCAGATCGCAGGGTGCGCGCCTTGTTCCACGCTTGTGTCGGCCATCAGGTCAAGCTTGGCCTGGCGCAGGGCTTCGGCCGGGGCAAGGCCCGCCGCGGTCCCTTGCGCCATCGCCACGGTGAGGCGCGCAGCAGCATCGTCGCGCACGCGCCAATGGCTGGCGAGCAGGCTTTGCGCGCCGGCATAAAGGAAAGCCGAGGCAAGCCCGCCAAAGGCTTCCCCGTTCGCGCCGTTGCCCGAAGCCGAATTGCACGCCGACAGCACCACCAGCCGTGCCGAAAGATCCAGCCGCGCGATTTCCGACACGGTCAGCAAGCCATCGTCTTCTGCGCGCACCTCCTGCCCCGCAGCGGGCGGCGAGAGCACCAGCGCTGCCTCGTCCAATCCGGCGAGCTCCCCGCCCATCAGGCCGTGCGTCGCGAAGGTCAGCACATCCGCGCTGGTCAGATTGGCTGCCCTGACGCCTGCCTCGGTGGCCATTGGCCCTGCAAGGATGGTGCTGCTCTGCGCGTTCATCGCCTGTGCCATGGCGCGCAATTCCCCCTCGGCCAGCCCGAGCGCACCAAGGCTGCTGATCCGCGCAACATTGTCCGCCCCGCGAAAGCTTGCCGCCGCGCCATCGCCGGGCAGCAGCGGCGCGCCAATGCCGAGAAATTCACCATAGCGGCCGCCCGCCCCTCGCCCGGCGGCAAATTCTGCCAGGCCGATCGGATAGGCAAAGGCGTGATCCTCAAGCGCAAAACGCCCTGCCGCGTCGACCAGCATGCCGAAGGGCAATTTGGCCAAGCTGCCCCGCGCGATCACGCTGATCTGCGTCTTGCCTTGCAAGGCAGCGAGAACTTCGGGCGTGAAGATGGCCTGATAAAGCGCGCTCGCCGCCTCGGTGTCATAGGGCGCCTGCGTGGCAATGCCCGCCTCGATATTGGCGCGAAGCTGGTCCACAAGCCGGTTCACGATCAAGGTCGGCCGGGGCGAATCCTCGACGCTCAACCCCTCGTCCGTGACGACATAGATGCGTGTGTGAATATCGGTGCCGACAATGAAGACCAGCGCGCCATCCCGGGCAATGCGCGGCTGCAGTCCGGCGAGTGTCTCGGGGGAAAGCAGCGGCGCAGTTGCAGTGCTGGTTTGCGCGATTTGGGCGTCGAGCGCGGCAATCGCGCTGTTCGCTGCGGTGGTGGCATCGCTGTCGCCCGAGGAAGCGGCGGCCTGAAACGCGGCCAATTGCTGCTCGCGCTGTTCAATCAGATCCTGCCGCTCGCGCAGCGCCTGTGCGATTTGCGGATCGTTCGCCGCATCGCGCTGCCGGGCGCGCAGCAAGCCGCGCTCGGACGCGCCGACACCGACATATTGCGCATAGGCAAAGCTGCGCTCCAGCTCGCCAATATCGCCCGCCGCAACCGCGAGCCAGCCGAGTGCCCAATCGGTGAAAACATCGGGCCGGCCTTGCGCGCCTTCAGCTTCCACTTCGCCGCGCCAGATTGCGATCATTGGCTCGGCCGCGCGGTCAAGATAGGCGCGCGCCAGATCGGGATCGCCAGCCTTGCCCTCGGCTACCGCGCGCAGGGCGAGCATGGCGATATGGTCCTTGCGGAATTCATCGGGGGTGCCCGCACGGCTTGCTTCAAGTTCAGCGAGCACGGGTATCGCTTCAGCCCAGCGCGCGGCGCGGCCCAATTGCAGCGACAGCATCTGCTGATACCATTCGATATCCTCGTGGCCGGGCTCGCGGATCGACTGATAACCCGCGATCACTTCGCGCGTCTGCGCAATGCCCTCATCGATCTTCCCGCTCGAGAAGTAATTGGTCGCCAGTTTCGCCCGCGCCTCAAGCGTTTGCGGCGCGGTCGCGCCCTGCGCCGCCGTCAACGCCTCGACGGTGTATTGGGCCAGCGGCAAGGCCTCTTCGTAGCGCCGCTGCGCATTGAGCACGGTGAGCAGGTTCAACCTTGCTTCCGAACTGCTTGGAGAGGCTGCACCAAAAGCAGCGTCGCGGATCGCCAGCGCGCGCCGCGCCATCGTCTCGGCTTCTTCCAGCTTGCCGGTACGCACCAGCAGCAAGGACCCGTTCAGCAGAATATTGCCAACGCGCGGGTGCTCGGGGCCCAGCAGAGCGATAGCTTTCGCAAGCCCTGTGCGCACTATGGCTTCCGCTTCGCTTTCGCGCCGTAAACCCGCGAGGAAAATGCTGCGGTTGTTAACGCCCACGAAGTAGGCATCGAGCAGATCGGCATCGTCACTGCCGCGCCCAAGCAGTTCCTCGGCAATGGCGAGCGCTTCTGCGCTCAAGCTCAGAGCCCCTTCGAGATCGCCTCTGCCGCGCAAGGACCAGGCCAGATTGTTGAGCCCTTGCACAAGCAGCGAGGAGCCTTCGGGCGGCGCATCCTCGCGCCACAGTTCGACCGCCTTGCGCTGATAGCCGAGCGCTGCCTCGTTGCGGCCCAGCGCTTCGTTGATCACACCCAGATTGTTGATCGTCTCGATATACTTGCCGCGATAGTCAGGCCCGGCAGCGGCGAAGATGCGTTCTGCGCGCAAAAGCCTTGTTGGCAGCGCCTCGAGTTCGCCGAGCATGAAATAGGTGAAATCGACCTCGGTCTCGAGCACCAGCAGCTCGGGATGATCGACCGGATAGAGCGTCTGGGCAAAAGCGAGCGCGCGCTCATAGGCTGTTCGGTAGGCGAGCGGATCGGCGTATTTGTCGATTTCCGCCGCTTCAGCAAGCAGCGCATCGAGCTGCGCCTTCCGCTCGCCGGAAAGAATGGTCTGAGCCGCTGGCTCGGCGGCAAGTGGCATTGGAATGGCTGTTGCCAGCGCCGCTGCTGCGAGAAGGCCTGCCTTGCAAAAGAACATCGCATCCCCCCGGTCGCGTTCAACGGGAAAGTTACCGCTTCCTGCGCCGAAATCCAGTGCCTTGCAGCGCCAGTGCCTATGCGGGCCAACGCGCGCCTGCCTGAAGGCCCGCTTGGCTCCCGGGCGACACTCTATCCGGTCGCCTGCCCGCCCATCGCCGCCAGCACATCTTCGAGCCGCGCCGGATCGCCCAGTGCCAGCACTTCCCCCGAGGAACCGGCATGCAAGGGCTCGCCCTGCCAGTCGCACATCGTTCCGCCAGCGCCTTCCACCACGGGCACCAGCGCGGCGAAATCGTGCAGCTTGAGGCCCGCTTCGGCGACCACATCGAGTTGCCCCGAGGCAAGGCAGCCGTAATTGTAGCAATCGCCGCCCATCACCATGCGCTTGTGATCGGTTTTCGCGGCGAGCAGCATGAATTGCTCGCCCTGGGCTTCCGAGAAATACTGCGGGCCGGTGGTGGCAAGGCTCGCCTGCGCCAGTTCGCGGCAGGCGCGCGTCCGCACCGGCTGGCCGTTGAAACTGGTGGCCTGCCCCATGACCCCGAGCCAGCGTTCGCCAAGGATCGGCTGATCGATAATGCCGAGCACCGGAAAACCTTCGACCAGAAGTGCGATCAGCGTGCCGAAGATCGGGCGTCCGGCAAGAAAGGCGGTGGTGCCGTCGATCGGATCGAGCACCCATTGGCGGCCCGAGCGGCCCGGCTCGATGCCGAATTCCTCGCCATGCACGCCGTCCTCGGCGACTTCGGCCTTGAGCAGGCGGCGCATTGCTTCCTCGGCATTGCGGTCAGCTATGGTGACAGGCGAGGCATCGTCCTTGGCTTCGCTCAGCAGCGAAGCGGAGCGGAACAGCGGGACGATCTCGGCGCGCGCAGTGTCAGCGAGGCGATGGGCTAACGCAATGTCGGCGGTGAGATTCACAAGGCTTCCGTATCAGTCAAACAGGCTCGATACACTCGATTCGTCCGCAATCCGCCGGATCGCTTCGCCGATGAGCGGGGCCACGGTGAGGATGCGGATGCGCGAGGAATCGCGCGCGTCATCGGTGGCGTTGATCGTGTCGGAGATGACCAGCTCCTTGAGGTCGGAATTGTTCACCCGGTTGACTGCACTTCCCGACAGGACGCCGTGGGTAATATAGGCGGCCACGCTTTTCGCGCCGTTTTCCAGCAGCGCCGAGGCCGCATTGCACAGCGTGCCGCCCGAATCGACGATATCGTCGATGAGGATGCAATTGCGCCCCGTGACATCGCCGATGATGTTCATCACTTCGCTTTCGCCCGGCCGGTCGCGGCGCTTGTCCACAATCGCCAGCGGGGCATTGTCGAGCCGCTTGGCGAGGGCACGGGCGCGTACCACGCCGCCCACGTCGGGCGAGACGACCATGAGGTCGCTGCCGCCATAGTGCGCCTGGATATCGGCGGCCATGGTCGGGGCGGCATAGAGGTTATCGGTCGGGATATCGAAGAAGCCCTGGATCTGCCCGGCGTGAAGATCGACCGCCAGAACGCGGTCTGCGCCTGCCTTGGTGATCAGATTGGCGACCAGCTTGGCCGAGATGGGCGTGCGCGGACCGGGTTTACGGTCCTGTCGCGCATAGCCGAAATAGGGGATCACCGCGGTAATCCGCTTGGCCGAAGCACGCTTGAGCGCATCGATACCGATCAGCAGCTCCATGAGGTTGTCATTGGCCGGACAGCTGGTCGATTGCAGCAGGAACACATCCTCGCCGCGCACATTCTCGTGGATTTCGATGAAGATCTCATCGTCGGAGAACCGGCGCACGCTGGCATCGGTCAGCGGGGCTTCGAGATAGCCTGCGATCGCTCGGGCGAGCGGCAGGTTGGAGTTGCCGGACATCAGCTTCATGGACGCGTCACCCTCTCTCAAAGTACGCATGAGACAGTGGCAGGCTCTAACGCTCCGTCACCTGATTGCAACCGCACTCGGCGGCGAGGTGGGGGAAACGCATGCGTCTTCCCCCTCCGGCATTGCTTATGGCAGGCGATGCTCGCCCTTGACCCAGCGCACCGTGCCCGAGCTTGCGCGCATCACTACCGAATCGGTGGTCATCACCATGCCCGTGGGACGGCGCAGCCGCTTGACCCCGCCGAGCAGCGAACCATCCGTCACCCCGGTCGCAGCGAAGATGCAGTCGCCCGCCGCCAGATCGTGCAGCTTGTAGATCCGGTCGAGATCCTCGATGCCCCATTTGGCAGCGCGGGCGCGCTCGTCATCGTTGCGGAACACGAGGCGGCCGTTCATCTGCCCGCCGACGCAGCGCAGCGCCGCTGCCGCCAGCACGCCCTCGGGCGCGCCGCCCTGACCGAGGTAGATGTCGATATTGGTATCTTCATCGGTGGTGGCGATGATGCCTGCAACATCGCCATCGCCAATCAGAGTCACGCCTGCGCCAAGGCTGCGCAATTCCTCGATCATTGCGGCATGGCGCGGACGGTCAAGCACGCAGGCCATGATGTCGGAAGGCTGCACGCCCTTGGCTTCGGCCAGATCCCTGATGTTCTGTGTCACGCTTTTCTCAAGGCTGATCACGCCATCGGGATAGCCCGGACCGATCGCGATCTTGTCCATATAGGTATCGGGCGCGTTCAGAAGATTGCCTTCTTCCGCCGCCGCCAGCACGGCGAGGGAGTTCGGCCCGGCCTTGGCGGTGATGGTGGTGCCTTCAAGCGGATCGAGGGCGATGTCGATCTTCGGGCCCTTGCCCGGCGCGCCGCCGACCTTCTCGCCGATATAGAGCATCGGCGCCTCGTCACGCTCGCCCTCGCCG
>DAIQNS010000035.1:0-11466 GCA_036788315.1 Alteraurantiacibacter sp.
AAGTGATTTTTTTTGATTTAATTTGATCATTTGGAAGGTGGTAAAATTCTGTGCTAATTTTGCCACACAAATTTCTCGGCCATTTCAGACCGACCGAGCGTCGATTCCGATCACATTGATAGATAAGAGGATTTTGAAAATATCGGGCGAAATCGCGAGCTTGCACAAAGCCGATCAGCGGGCGCAAGACGGCTGCAAAATGATCATTTGATGCGGTTTCTTCGGCGGGTCAGCAAAGGCTTCGGAAACGTGAAATTTTTCCGCATGCGGACAAAGCTGCGAGTCTCGCGCGCAAGAAACAAGCAAGAGCGCGCTCCCGCGATCTGCTGCGCGCATGTTCAATCCTGTTTGCCAAAGAGGTTCAGCGCAAAGTTCAGCTGGGCAATTTCTGCTCTGGCCAGACGCGCCGGCAATGCCGCCGGAGCGCGATATGGCCGCTCATGAGACAAACGATAAGGGCCTCATGCGTCCAACATTGCCGCTGGAAGCATGAGGCCCTGTTCGAGGGAATTACTGTCAGTTCTTGTTGCGGAAAACTATTCGTCCCGCCTCTTGTGCCTATCGTGTCTCTTGATCGATCCGGCGGAGCATCTGGCCCGCAGCAAGAAGAAATGCGCCTGTGCCGTAGAACTGGCTGTCGTCCGGGTTCACGCCTTCGGGACGATCGCCGACCTGCTGGACATAGCCCAGGCGCCCTTCGGCATTAACGTTGCGCACCAATGCGTCCCAGCCGGCATGCGCGGCCTTCTCGTACTGCGCACCGCTCAGGATGCCTTCATTAAGACCCCAAGCCAGACCGTAGGTGAAGAAGCCCGTTCCGCTGGTTTCGGGCGGTGTGCTGCTCGTGGCAAGCAAGGAGGCGCGCCACATGCCATTTTCGGTCTGGAGTTTCACGAGGCTGTCCGACATCTTGGTGAACAGATCGACATAATATGCGCGGCGCGGATCGTTCTCATCCATTACGCGCAGAACATTGACGATACCGCCATAGACCCAGCCATTGCCGCGGCTCCAGAACAGCTTTTCACCATCGGCACCGCGGCGGTCGAAAAAGCGACTGTCACGATAATAAAGTGCCTCGTCCTTGTCGAACATGAGGTCGGTCGCCACGATGAACTCTTCATGCGCGAACTGCGCATAGGCATCGTTGTCAAACTTTTGTGCCGCGTCCCACCATGTTGCCGGTGCCATGAACAAGGCATCGGCCCAGCACCAGCGGTCTGCGCAAGGTGTGTCACCAGGCTTGTCGGGGTGCATCATCTGGTTGGTCGGACGATCGGCAAGGATCGCATCGAGCGTGGCCTTGGTGGGTGCAAGGTCAGCGCTCGCAATACCCTGGCGTTCAAGGATGAAATAGGTCTGGCCGACAAGATGGTCATCGGCATGATACATGCGGTTGCCAAGGCGCCATTCCTCGCGCTCACCAATCGCTTCGAGCGCGGCAAGGTAGTCGGGCTGGTCAGTGGCGATCGCATAGTCAGCAAGACCGAGGTAAAATGTACCCATGACCCATCCGCGCGGATTAGGCGTCTCCTTCGAGGGAGAGCGGATCCATTCGTTGATGTTGTCCATATTCCCCAGCTGCCAATTGGCAGCGCGGTTGGCGACCGAGCGGACCGCCATCGCATCGGCATGGGCCGAGGCGGAAGCGCTCGCGGTCGCAGGCGCCTGCTCCATCGCGGTGGGGGCGCATGCGCCAATCAGGGCGGCGAGCGGAAGCACCGCTCCTGCGAGAATGAGACTGCGGATTGATCTGTCAGACATTATTTTCTCTCCGAAGGGCCTTGGGCCACATGTGTTTAAACTATGCCGGCACCAAGGCCGACGGGCTTGCGCTCTTGCGCTTTGCGCTCGCGGTACTGGCTGCTGCGGTAAGCCGTAAGCCAGTCGATCGCACCGCCCATCTCATACCGCGCCATTGCCAGCAAGGGCGTGACATCGGTGGTATAGGCGGCACGCAATGTGCGGAATGCGAGCAGCACATCATTTGCATCCTGCGCGGCATGCAGGGCATCACGGTCGACGAGCGAGGCACGCGCAAAACACGAAGCGATGGTCTCGGCCGAGGACAGCATGCTTTCGATCGGATCGGTCACATTGTGCGACTGATCGATCATGTAGGAAGGATTGAACGCTCCGCTCGCGTTTTGTTCGACTTCGACCAGCTCGTTGAAAACAAGGAACAACTGGTGCGGGTTGATGCTGCCGCTATCGAGATCGTCGTCGCCATATTTGCTGTCGTTGAAATGGAACCCGCCAAGTTTTCCGGCGCGGTTCAGGCGGGCAACGATCTGCTCGATATTCACATTTGGCGCGTGATGGCCAAGATCGATCAGGCATTTGCACTGTTCGCCCAGTTCCTGCGCCGCCATCAGCGAGCTGCCCCAGTCCGAAATGACGCTGGAATAGAACGCCGGCTCGAACATCTTGTGTTCGAGCATCATGGTCCAGTCCACAGGCAGTTCGGCATAGATTTGCGAGGCGGCATCGACATAGCGATCGAACGAGCGGCCAAGATCCTGCTGGCCGGGGAAATTGGTGCCGTCGCCAACCCATACGGTTAGCGCGGTGGAACCGAGCTGTCGGCCGATCTCGATACAATCGACATTGTGCGCGACCGCCTGCTGGCGCGCATCAGTGACGGTCGAGGCGAGCGAGCCATGCGCATAGGTGTGCGCCTGGCCGACCTGATCCTGGAAGGTGTTTGAATTAACCGCATCAAAGCCTAGCCCGAGATCAGCCGCTTCGCTGCGCAGCGCGCCGTAATCCTCGACACAATCCCAAGGGAAATGCGGGCTTACGCGCGGCGTTGTGCGGCCAAGCTGATTAATGACCGCGCAATCCTCGAGCTTCTCGTGGATATTGGTCGGCTCCCCGGCGATCGGGAATTTGGCAAAGCGCGTGCCGCCGCGCCCCGCGCCCCAGCTTGGCACTGCGACACTGAAGTCCTTTACCCGTTCTTTGACCGCATCGGCGGAAATGCCGCTGCGCTCGAGCTTGCGGCTGAGCGCGGCATAATCTTCCTGCGCAGCAGGAAGTGCGGCACCATTCAGCTCATCCACCAGATCGGTGGAAATCAGATACTCGGTCATAATCCTCTCCCGCGGCGCCTTAGCGCGTGAATGCCTGGGCGTTGCCGGCGTCCACATTGATCATATTGCCGGTTGACTTCGCCGAGGCATCGCTGGCCAGCCAGAAGGCCGCTTCGGCGATATCTTCGGGCAGAACATCGCGCTTGAGCATCGAGCGCTGGCGATAGTGCTCTTCGAGCTCCTTGCCCGAATCGATGCCATGGGCGCCCGCGCGCTCCTGTCGCCAATCGCCATCCCAGATGCGGCTGCCTTTGATGACCGCATCGGGATTGACAATATTCACGCGAATACCGTGATCGGCGCCTTCAAGCGCGAGGCAGCGCGCCAGATGGTTCGCCGCCGCCTTCGCGCTCGCATAGGCACTGGCATTCTTGGCTGCAGCGACTGCATTCTTCGAGCCGACGAACACCACACTCGCTCCGCCATGCGCAGCCATCGATTGCAGGAGCGGCCAGGCGTGCTTGGCGGTCAGGAAATAGCCCTGAGCCAGCACGTCGAAATTCTTGTTCCACAATGCAAGGGTTGTTTCCCCGATCGGCGCGGAGGAAGCGATCCCGGCATTGGCGACAAGAATATCCAGCCCGCCAAATTCGATGGCGCACGCGGCGATTGCATCGGCGACCTGCTCCTCATCGGTGACATCGCAGGACACCGCGCGAACCACATCTGAACCGAATTGGTTAGCAAAACCTTCGCGCACTTGCTCGACAGCCTCACCATTGAGATCAGCCAGCACTACGCAGGCACCCTGCTTCAACAAGCGCGCCGCCGTTGCCGCACCAATGCCGCCAGCGCCGCCCGTTACCAGTGCAACTTTGCCGACCATCTCCTTGGGAGCAGGCATGCGCTGCAGTTTGGCTTCTTCGAGCAGCCAGTATTCGATATCGAAAGCTTCCTGCTCATCGAGCGCGATGTAATCGCCAATGGCTTCCGCGCCGCGCATCACGTTGATGGCATTGAGATAGAACTCGCCGGCAATCCGGGCGGTCGCCTTGTCTTTGGCAAAGGTCATCCGGCCAATGCCCGGCACCAGCACAACTACAGGGTTCGCATCGCGCACCGCAGGCGAATTGTCGCGCTTGCAGCGTTCGTAATAGGCACCGTAAAGCGCGCGGTAATCCTCGATGGACTTGGCGAGATAGGCCTCATCATCCAGCTTCTCGGGGTCAAGCGCGAGCGGCGCGATCTTGGTTCGCAGGAAGTGATCGGGGCACGATGTACCAAGCGCAGCCAGCCGCGCAAATTCCTTGCTGCCAACAAATTCCAGCGTCGCCTCGTCATCAGAGAAATGGCCGAGCTTGCGCCGATCACCAACCATCAGGGCGCGCAGGCGCGGCATAAGTTCGGCTGCAACGGCGCGCCGGTCTTCGCGCGGTATCACTGCGATTCCGCCAAAAGCTGGGCCCTTGGCAAGATGTTCGTTAAGATAATCGGCCGCCTCGGCAATCAGGCGCACGGTTTGATCATAGCATTCTTTGGCCGTGTCCGCCCAGCAGATGATCCCGTGCCCGGCGAGCATGGCGCCCTTGGCCTGCGGATTAGCGCGCGCGAAATCGCGGATCTGCACACCCAGCGTAAAGCCGGGGCGCTTCCACGGGAGCCAACCGATCTGCCCCCCCCAAAGCGCCTTTGTTGCCGCTTCGCCGCCGCTTGATGCAGCAAGCGCAATGATCGCATCGGGATGCACATGGTCGATATGCTTGTACGGAAGAAGCGAATGCAGCGGCGTATCGATGCTGGCCGCGCGGCTGTTAAGGTTAAATGTGCAATGCGGGAGGAACCCGACCATCTTGTCGTCATCCTGCTCGCCGTCGTAATGGCCTTCCAGCGCAAGCAGCTTTTCCTGGTAAAGGGTGGAAAAACCATCGAGACCCATCGATCCGATATCGCCGCCCGATCCCTTGACCCACAGCACTTCGACCTGCTCACCGGTGAGCGGGTCTGCCTGCGTCACCTTGGCCGAAGTATTGCCGCCACCAAAGTTGGTGACAGTCAAATCTGCGCCAAGCAGATTGGAGCGATAGAGCAGCAGCTCAGCCTCGCCCTTGGTTGCGGCCTCTTGCTCGTCCCAACGGTTTACCGGGATAGCAAACGGGATGGCCTTATCGGCCAAAGATGTATGCACGTTCATAAGGGTAGCTGTTATCATCCACGCTTTGCAAAAGCAATCAATTTCGCTAATCAGTGATCATGGGAAGACACAAGGCAATGTCACGTCGGAGGGTTAATTGAAAGAAGGCCATGCAGTCATCGTAGATATCGGGAAGACCCGTAGCAAGGTCACGCTCTGGTCGCGCGATGGGAAGCTGCTCGAAAAGCGTTCAAGGGCCAATTCGGTCATCGTCACTGAAGGGGTTCCTTCTCTCGATGTTGCTGGAATTGCTAGTCTAATTGACGAATCTCTGTCATGCTTCGCGGAGCATCCGGTGGAGTATATCGTGCCCGTGGCGCATGGCGCAGGGGTGACGGCGATACGCAATGGAACGCTGGCTTATCCCCCGCTCGATTATGAGGCCGAACCTCCGGCACAGATCGTGGAAGCTTACCGCGCGATTCGCGCGCCATTCTCCGAAACAGGCTCACCGCCGCTTCCTGCCGGCCTCAATTTCGGGATCCAGATCATGTGGGCCGAAAGCCTCTATGATGCCCGGATTGGCGATTCGACACTCGTTCCCTGGGCGCAATATTGGGCCTGGTATCTTTCAGGCGTGACTTGCAGCGAAGTGAGCTCGCTTGGCTGCCATTCGGATGTGTGGAACGTTGCCCACGGAAATTTCTCCTCCCTGGCAATCGAGCGCGGCTGGGCCGACAGATTTGCGCCGATCCGCCGCGCGCAGGATCCGATCGGCTTCCTGCGGCCGCAGCTCGCGCGGCGCACTGGCCTGTCGCCAAAAGTGAAAGTGCTTGCCGGGCTGCACGATTCCAATGCCGCGCTTCTGGCGGCGCGCGGTTTTGCACAGATTGAGGATAACGAGGCGACCGTGCTTTCAACCGGCACATGGTTCATCGGGATGCGGCTGACACGCGATTCGCTCGATTTGTCGTCCATGCCCGAGGCGCGCGACTGCTTTGCCAATGTCGATCCCTTCGGTCGGCCCGTGCCATCGGCGCGCTTCATGGGCGGGCGCGAAATTGAAACGCTGATCGAGATCGATACGCGGCAGGTCGATATCCTGCCCGATCAGCCACACCTGCTCGCCGCAGTGCCCGCAGTTCTTGCCAGCAAGGCGATGGTCTTGCCCACGCTTTCGCCCGGCAACGGCCCCTTCCCCAACGCGCGGGGCGGCTGGCGCAACCGGCCCGATGACTGGTTCGAGCGCCGGGCGGCGGCGTGCCTTTACGCAGCTCTGGTGACCAACCAGTCGCTTGACCTGCTGGGGTCGAAGGATCGCCTGCTCGTGGAAGGGCGTTTTGCCGAAGCCGAAGTCTTCGTGCGCGCCCTCGCCAGTCTGCGCCCGCACACCAAGGTCTATATTGCCAATGCCCATAATGATGTGAGCTTTGGCGCCATGCGCCTTGTCAATCCAACGCTCCGGCCCTCAGGAAGTTTGCGCGAAATCGCGCCACTCGATAATGATCTGGCTCCTTACGCCCAAGCCTGGCTTGAAGAACAATTGGTACAACAATGAAACCCGCCAGCAGCACCGATTACCGCGAGCTTGCGCGAAAGCGCCTGCCTCATTTCCTGTTCGAATATATCGATGGTGGCTCCTATGCCGAGGAAACCTTGCGGCGCAATGTCGCCGATCTTCAGGATATCGCCCTGCGCCAACGGGTGCTGAACGATGTGTCCTCGATTGACCTTTCAACCCAGCTGTTCGGTCAGAAGCTTGCCCTGCCCTGTGCACTTGCGCCCATTGGCCTTGCCGGAATGAACGCGCGGCGCGGCGAATGTCAGGCGGTTCGTGCGGCGAACAAGGCGCACATCCCCTTCATCCTGTCGACCGTTTCGGCATGCGACATCGAGGAAGTGAGCAGTGCGGCAAGCGAACCGTTCTGGTTCCAGCTGTACATGATCCGCGACCGCGGATTCATGCGCGATCTGATGGCGCGCGCACTTGCGGCGGGTTGCACTGCCTTGGTGTTTACCGTCGACATGCCCGTTCCCGGCAGCCGCTACCGCGATTATCGCAGCGGGCTGGCGGGCGCGCCGGGCCTCACGGGCGCGGTGCGCCGTGCATGGCAGGGCGCGATGCGTCCGCGCTGGGCCTGGGATGTGGGCATCAAGGGCAAGCCGCACGGTCTTGGCAATGTCGCCCCGGTGCTTGGGGCGAATTCGGGCATCGAGGACTTCTTCGCCTGGATGCGCAACAATTTTGATCCCTCGGTGACCTGGGCCGATCTCGATTTCATCCGTTCGGAATGGAAGGGGACTTTGATCATCAAAGGCATTCTCGACAAGGAGGATGCGAAACAGGCCGCGGCGCTGGGTGCGGACGGCATTGTCGTGTCCAATCATGGCGGCAGGCAGCTCGACGGCGTGCCCTCGACCGCCCGGGCGCTCCCCGCGATTGCCGATGCTGTTGGCGATGATCTGACTGTTCTTGCCGATGGCGGCATCCGCACCGGGCTCGATGTGATCAGAATGCTCGCGCTCGGCGCCAAGGGCGTCCTGCTCGGAAGGCTCTGGGCCTATGCTCTGGCAGGCGCTGGCGAGGCTGGCATCCGGCATATGCTGCAATTGATCGAAGCCGAAATGCGCGTGGGAATGGCCCTTACCGGCGCGACCGCGATCAACCAGATTTCGCGCGATATGCTGGTTGATCAGCGCCAGCCCTAATCAATCAGGCGCTGGTTCCTCAAAGGCCAGTTCTTCAAAGCCTAGTTCTTCAGGGGCGCGACCAGATCGATCCGCTTGAGGCCTGCATCGCGCAATTGCTGGACCAGCGCGGGATCGGCATTGGTGTCTGTGATCATGTGATCGATCTGATCAAGTTCGCACACGATCGCACCCGATGATGTTTCCAGCTTGCTGCTGTCGACAATCAGGATCACTTCATCGGTTCTTTCCAGAAAACGGCGTTGGCTCGCCACGAGCAAGGCATCGGTCTGGAAAATCCCGCGCGGGCTCACCGCGGCTGCGCCCAGGAACAGTTTGCTGGCATGGAAATTGGGCATGGTCGTTTCGCCAGCGGGAGCCAGAATGATATTCTGTTCACGAAAGATCGGCCCTGACGGCACGAGCAATTGGGTGGATTCTTGCTGCAGCAGTGCGGTCACGATATGCAGCGAATTGGTCAGAACCTGCAATTCCACATCGCCGAGAAAATCGCACATCTGATATGTCGTGGTACCACCATCGATGATGATCCCCTCGCCATCGCGGCAAAGCGCAGCGGCGGCCTGCGCGATGCCGCGCTTGGCCTCAATATTGATTTCCAGCGATTTCTTGAACGGCGTGCCTTCGAGGCTGCGCAGCGCCTGGCTGACCCCGTCGAGAGGCTCGATCGCCTTTGCGCCGCCATGCAGCCGGGTAATCTTTCCCAGTTTCTCGAGGCGCGCCAGATCGCGCCGGATCGTGGCGGGTGAAGCGTCGACCTTGGTCTCAAGGTGGCGATAGGTTGTGAAGCCTTTCTTGCGCAGTGCATCAAGAATAATCTCTTCACGTTCGGCAGCGTGCATGCCCCACCCCTTCTTCTCGCGGCCTTGCCTTATAGCAAGTTCAAGCCATGCGGACTACTCTTGCACTCAGAAAGCACAGTATCAAGCGATTGGAGACCTCAATCCTCTCCAACTCAATATGCCCGCCGGTCTTTTCCCCCGGTAAGCCAAACTGGCATGTTCGTATCGTGCCCGGCGAAAAGCGCGTGGCTGGGCTTGCCGAGCGGCCATATCTCCTCAGGGACTATATCTCCTCAGGGACTATTGCCCGAAAACAACAGTTATCAATCATTTTTACTCATGACTTAGCTCGATTGTTGTTTTAACGGCTCGGGCCCGGTAACCGGTGTCACATAAAAGTTCCAAAAGAGAGGGAAGATTCTATGCAAATCCAGACATTTTTGAGGACATCCGTGTCCGCGACAGCGGTCGCGTTGATGGCTGTGGCGGCCGCGCCTGCAATAGCGCAAGGCGTCGACAATCAGCCGGTCACCGATTCGGACGAGGATGTGATTCTCGTCTCGGGCATCCGCGCCTCGCTGGCCGATGCGCTTGTTGAAAAGCGCCAGTCGGACAATATCGTCGAAGTCATCAAGTCCGAAGACATCGGCAAGCTGCCTGACCAGAACCTTGCAGAGGTTCTGGAAAACGTAACCGGCGTACAGATTACCCGCGCGGCCGGCGTCGGCACCGGCGTCCAGATCCGCGGCACCAATGCCAACCGTGTCGAGATCAATGGCGTCTCCACGGTAAACTCGGGCAACAGCCGGTCGGGCATCAGCTTTGAAGACGTGCCGGCAGCGATCATTGCCGCGGTTGAGGTAACCAAAGTGTCGCAGGCCAGGACCATTGAAGGTTCGGTTGGCGGCACGATCAACCTGCGCACGATCCGTCCGCTCGATATCAGATCGCCGCTCATCTCCTTCCGCGCACAAGGCGAGCACAGCGACCTTTCTGACACAATCACCCCGCGCTTTTCGGGTACCATCGGGAACAGCTGGGACACCGATGCGGGCGAGATCGGCATCGTGCTGAGCGGCAGCTATGCCGAGCTTGACGTGACCGAATTCGCACCGCGCATTGACCGTGACCGCGCCGTTCTGCCTAATTCAGGCCGTGCAAGTGCGGAAGCTTTCCCGTTCCTGCGCATCCAGTTCCTCGATCAGCAGATCACCAATCAGGAATATGAGACGATCAACTTCAACGGATCGTTCGAATGGAAGCCGGCGGATAATTTCCGCTTCTACATGGATGCAACGATCAACGACCAGACGCGCCGCCAGCAAGGTTCGCGCGCATTCGCCTCGGGCGTTGCCGCCAATGGCGTTGTCGACAACACCGACAATACATCGTTCGAGACCGTCAATCTGGGCACGGTGGACGGACCCAATGGCCCTCTGGTGCTTGGCGAAGTTCAGGCAGCGCTCACGGGCGTGCTTGGCGTTGGCCGCACGCCTGGCCGCGATATCGATGCAAACCTGCGTACCGGTACGCAGACGGGTTCGCGCCTGACCGACAGCTCCATTCTCGCCTCGGGCATCGAGTGGAGCGTCGGCCGGGTCACTGCACTGGCGGAAGTCTCGCGTTCGGAATCCAATTCTGTCAATCCGAACCTGTCTTCCGAACTTGACTTCATCAATCCGCGCGGGGATCAGCCGGCGGTGGATCAAAGCAACGATAACGGAACCCCATTCGCATTCGACTTGCGCAACAATATCCTGCAATTCGGCATCGCACAGGGTCTTGCTGAAACGCCGACATCGAGCGAATTGCTCAATCCGGCAAACTATGCCCTGCGCAGCCTGACGCAAGGCCGCAACACGAATGAGAACGCCGAAACTGCTTTCCGGCTCGATTTGAACGTCGATACATTCGGCATCCTGCCGTTTATCTCCTCGATCGACCTAGGCTACCGCTTCAACTCGACCAGCGCGGAGACAAGAAACGTCTCGGCAGTGAACAACTTCACGGCCATTACCTCGCCGTTGTTCTTCCGTCCGACATTGGATCTGTTTAGCCAGTTTGTTGTGGCTGGGCCTGACAATTTCAACGATGCCGATGGCCGCGAACTCTTTATTCCGGATTATCTGCAGATCGATCCTGTGGCTTCGGCCAAGAATCCCGAGGCTGTCATCGATGCCATCAATGCCGCGATCGATTTCCAGAACAGGGAAAACGGAGTAGCCATTCCGCCAATCGGTACTGCGACAGAGAATGTCGCCGGCTTCTTCAATATCGAGGAGAAGACCAACGCGCTCTACGCGCAGGCCAATTACGATAGTGACCTGCTTGGCATGGCGGTGCGTGGGAACCTTGGTGTGCGCTGGGTGCAAACCGAGTTGACATCAACGGGCAACACGGTCGTGAACGGCGTTGCCTCGCCCGATGCACAAAGTTCAAAGTATGATTTCTTCCTGCCCCGCTGGAACCTCGTTGTGGAGCCTGCAGACAATCTCCTGCTGCGCGCCGGTATCGCGCGTGATTTGCGCCGACCGGACTTCAACGATCTCTCGATTTCGGTAGCCTTCGGCAACAATGCCAATGCCGCAGTCGCAATCGGCAATCCCGCGCTCGAACCGGAAACGGTCTGGTCGTACGATCTGGCTGCAGAGTATTACTTCTCTCCCACCGGGTTTGTCAGTGTCGGCGGCTTCCATAAGCGTCGTACCAATCTGTTCGGCAGGGCCACTGAAGCACCGGCAGAGCCGACCGATCCCAACACCGGCCTGATCGAACGGGACATCACGCCCCCATGCGAGGGCGGCGGCATCTT
>DAIQNS010000035.1:11489-13014 GCA_036788315.1 Alteraurantiacibacter sp.
AATTCGGACGGGGTGCAAACGCAGACTGGTGTCGAAGTTGCCGTGCAATACGATCTGTCGGGCTTCGAGGATACGCTCGGATTTGCTTCGGGCTTCGGCTTCATCGGCAACTTCACCTATCAAGAGCAGGGCGGCAATGTCAGCACCTTCCTCAATGGTAGTGGTAGCGGAAATGCGTTGAACCAGATCCTCGGCCGCACCGATACCAACGGATCAACCGCTACCCTCGATGACGATGTCGTGCAGCAACGTGTGGTTCTGTCGGATCTGTCGAAGTATGCTTACAACGCCACGCTGTTCTATGACAAATACGGCATTAGCCTGCGTGCGCGTTACACTTGGCGTTCGTCATACGTCATCAATCAAACACAGCGCTTCGGCCTGGTTCGTGTTGTCGATGACCGAGCTCAGCTCAATGCCAGCGCCAGCTATGCCATCACCGACAACATCACGGTCGGCGTCGACGGCATCAATCTTCTGCGTGAAGACAATATCCAATATTGCATCACCGATGGCGGCCTGCTCTGCCAGCAGGATGTCAGCGATCGTCGCATCGTTGGCGGTGTAACCTTCCGGTTCTGAGCTAACGCCATCATCAATAAAAAAGGGGAGTTGCTCGGTGAGCAGCTCCCCTTTTTTTGGTCACATACCGGCCTGATTTCTGCACCTTCAGGTCGTTGGCGGCAGTGTTGGCGGCAGTGTTTTTGCCGGAATATATGTAGAATGCGGCCCGCCAGAACCGCAGCGTCCAACTCTGAATAGCGCCAATTTCACGAAGCATTCGACGAAGCATCTGCATTCGCAATTCAGCTTCATCACGATGCGGAGTTGGACGCTTCTCAAACATAATCAAAATGAGAGGTATGCAAAATGAGAGTATTCCCCAATAAGGTAACCGGATTCTTGGAGCGGTCATGCTCGCTCTGTCGCACACTGCCTATGCGCAGGACGCCTTGCCGCGTTGCGACAGAAACAGCCCCGACACCACCACCTCGACCCAGAGATCGCCCTATGCCGATACCACCAGGTTCAGAGCGGCGCTGGACAAGATTCAGGTGTTTCAGCATCCGACTTCAGGCGAGTGTCTGAGCGGGGACCAGATCAGGGATGGCTTCATCAAGCGCAACGTCTTCTATCTGCACAGGACCAGCACGCTGGAAGAAATTCGTTTCCGCTTGCCGAGCAATGGTCGCGCCAGATCACGCGCAGAGTTGCGCGCAACCAATTTCCCGGTTGCAACCAATGCTGAAATGCAATTCGATTACACGGTCCCGAGCGGAAATTATGCCCCCGAGTTCACCATCGGACAATTGCTGAGCGCAACTTCGGAAACCAACAACGCCATTTCGAGCGTTCCGATCATCCGTCTCGAAATGCAGACCAATCCCAACAATGGCGTGCGCACCTTGATGGTGGCATTCAAGCCCAGCGAAACCGGAGACACCCAGTTTCAAAGCCTCGGCACGATCACCAGTGGAGCGCTTGGCAAGGTGCAGATCGAATGGAGCGACAACGGAACAGCGAG
>DAIQNS010000036.1:0-3694 GCA_036788315.1 Alteraurantiacibacter sp.
CCGCCGTTGCCGTTTCCGCCGCCGTTGCCCGGTGCTGGATTCTCCTCGGGAAGGATAGGCGGAGTTTCGCCGCCATTGCCGCCGCTGCCGGGAATGAGATCATCTACCAGATCGGGTCCGTTTCCGTTCCCGTTCCCGTTCCCGTTCCCGTTGCCGTTGCCGTTGCCGTTGCCACCACCGTTGCCACCACCGTTGCCATTACCACCACCATTGCCGGGTGCAGGGAGGTCGTCGTCATCGTCACCGTCGCTACCGCCAGCGGGAATCAGATCGTCAACGAGATCGGGCGGACCGTTGCCGCCGCCGCCATTGCCGCTGCCACCGCCGCCACCATTGCCATTGCCATTGCCATTGCCATTGCCATTGCCACCCGGTGTCAGATCGGGCACCGCTGGCGTGCTTTGGTCGTCGTCATCGCCGCTGCCGGGAACGAGATCATCGCCGTCGTCTGGCAGGTCAGGACCGCGGCCATCCCCGTCATCATTGCCGCCATTTCCGTTTGCGTTTCCGGCACCGCCGCGATCTTGCTCCGGACGCATTTCCTCGAGTTCGGCGATCAGGGCGTTGTTCGCAAAGCCTTCGCCTTGCGCGGGGATAGTGACCGCTGCGGCAGGCGCGGATTGCAACGCCGGGCCGGCTGCCAGATTGGCGCCGCCATTGCCCATGCCCGCCTGCAAGGGTGCTTGCGCGAGGTTCGTGCTCTGCTGCGCCAGGGCATTGCTGTTCGCGTTTGCCGATGGGGCTGCCGGAGTTGCAACAGGAGCCGCGCCGCTGGAGGCAGGTGCTGCGGCCTCAGTTGCGGCGCCTGCTGTATTTGCCTGTGTGCCGGTCTGGTTCGCCGCATTGGCCGAAAGCGCCTGCGCGGGCACCGTTGCCGGGCGCGACATGCTCGAGCGGAATTCGGGCTGACCGCGCAAGGTCGTGCCCTGCACTTCACCTGTGCCATTGCTGTCCACGATGACGACGAGATCGCTAACGGCCAGGCTGTCGACAACTCCGACCATGCCCGGCGTGAGCAAGGCCGCTTCGAGGTCATCATTGGTTGCCACTTCGACTGCGCCTGCGGTAACCTGCACACTCGCGCCCTCAGGGGTGACCGATACATTGAATGTGGTGCCCTTGACCACAGCGGCCATGTACGGCGTTTCAACGCCGAAGTGCGGCGTGCTCTTCTTCTCGATGTTGAACAGCGCATTGCCCAGATACTGGATCACCTGCGTCACCACGCCGGTTTCTTCCGGACGCGCGATGGCAATGTGTGAACGCGGCGAAACCACCACATATTCCGCGCCGCGCACAAGCACCGCGCGGCTGCCTGCGGCCGTGCGGATGACATCGCCTTCGTTCAATGTGGCGCGCTCGCGGGCCACAAGGGCGCGCCCATCGCGCGTCACCGTGACCTCGCCCGCCACTTCGGAAAAGCGCCAGCCTGTCGGATTGGCAAGCGCGCTCGTGCCAACGAGCAGCGCACCTAGGGCGATTGCGTGTTTGAATGTGCGAAACATGTTCAAGCCTGTTGGTTATCTTCTACTCCACCATCGGCAATTACGCCCCAGGTGTGAAAAATAGTGAATTGCAACTGGTAAAGCTGAACCTAACAGCGCCCATGGGTAAGCTTTTCTTAGGTTCGTAGGGTTAATGGCCAGCTTCCGCAGCGGAGTGGAAGTGAATGCGATTTGTGGCAGGAATTTTGGCGGCGGCCCTGATGGCGCTCGGCGTGCCTGCGCCTGCATCCGCGCAAGCTGCCGGGCAATCGGCAGACAGCGCGCAGCAACCAGTCCCGCAAATCGGCGCGGTCATCATCCTGGGCAACGAGGCCTTGCCCATTTCGCGTTACCAGGCCGCGCTTAACAGCTATTTCGGCGCTCCCGCCGACGAGGAGACGCTGGGCCGTCTGCTCGATCAACTGGCGCAACTCGCACGCGACGAAGGCTATGCCTATGCCAGCGCGCAAATGGCCCCGGCAACGCACATGCGCGGCATGATCCAGATCACCATCGATGAAGGCCGCATCGATGAAGTGCGCGTGGAGGGCTATGAGAACGAGCAGGCCGTGCGTATCCTTGAGCGCCTGCGTGGCAGCTTTGCGCACCGTCCGACGCTCGAGAGCGCGTTGCTCCATGTCTCGGATATTCCCGCCCTGCGCCTGCGCAGCGCAACCTTCAAGCGCGAGGACGGGGGCGGCGTGTTCGTCGTGGGCCTTGCCCGGCGCGAGCATGCCTACCGCCTCGATGCCGACAATTACGGCACCGCCAGATTCGGCCCCCTGCGCGCGCGCGCATCCGCACGGCTGACCGATGTGCTGACTTCCTCTGACGAAGTCACCGCCGCGATTCGCATCAATCCGGTGGATCTGGACGAGCTCATGTATTTTTCGGCCAGCTATGAAGCGCAGGTGAGCGCCGGCGGGCCAAGGATCGCGCTTGCTGCATCGATCGGCAATACCTCTCCGGGGGGCAATTTTGCCGGAACAGACCTGACCGGCAATACGGTCCGCGCCTCGCTGACGCTGACGCAGCCTGTGTTGCGCACGCGCAAGGCAAGCGTGTGGGTCGATGCCGAATTCGCCTATCTTTCGATCGAGCAGGATGTGCTCGATACGCTTTTGCGTTCCGATACCGTGGTGACAGCGGCCGTGGGCCTGCGTGCCCAGATCGATTTTGACAAAGGGCGTGTTGGCGGCGGCGTGCGCCATGTGCGCGGCCTTGATCTCTTCAACGCCACCCGCCGCGGCACGCCGCTGGCCTCGCGAAGTGATGGCGACGCGGTGTTTTCCAGGATCGAGGCTTGGCTCGATGCCCGGCTTGATCTCTCCAGCCGCGTGCAGGCCTATCTGATGGCGCGCGGGCAAATCGCGGACCGTGCGCTGCTCGCGAGCCAGGAGCAGGGGCTTGGCGGAGCCTATACCGTTCGCGGATACGATTTTGCCCAGGTGCTCGGCGATGAAGGCCTCTATGGCCTTGCAGAGTTGCGCTACACTGTGCCCACTGGCGCGATCCCGATAGATGCCTTGCAGTTCTATGTCTTTGCCGATGGCGGCTATGTGACTGATATCGGAACCGATGTGGGCGAAGGATCGCTGTTCTCGGCCGGGCCCGGGCTGCGCGCGCGGATCGGACCGGTGGACATGGAACTGGAATCGGCCTTCCCGCTTGGCGGGAGCGCGGACCGCAATGCCAGCAACAATCCCGAGATCAATCTGCGTGCAGGCGTGACCTTCTGAGCCAGCTAAATGGTTTCAAATGACAGCTTTCTCTTGCCAATGCAGGGCTTGCGCCGCAGCGCATAAAACTTCATGGCGCACCTGCTGTTGAAGCGCAGAAGGATGGATTCTTATGAGTATTGATAGCCAGCTTGCGAGCATGCTTGGCGCTGCACCTGTTGTGCCCCTCGTGGGCGGAAATGACACCGCTGTCGCAGTCGCAACCGCCAAGGCGCTGCGCGATGGCGGGTTGAAAGTCATCGAAGTGGTGTTGCGTTCGGATGCGGCGCAGCAATGCATGGAAGCGATTATCAACGAGGTTGATGATGTGATCGTTGGCGCGGGCACCGTGCTGACGCTCGATCAGACCAAATCGGTGCTCGATAGCGGCGCACAATTTGTCGTGTGCCCGGGCCTGGTCGACGAGATCGTCGAGCATTGCCTCAAGAACGGCGTGCCGATTTACCCCGGCACCATGACGGCAGGCGAAGT
>DAIQNS010000036.1:3704-7363 GCA_036788315.1 Alteraurantiacibacter sp.
GGCGCTGGGTTTGCGCGAGGTGAAGTTCTTCCCCGCGAGCCTGGCTGGCGGCGTGCCCATGCTCAAGGCACTGGGCGCGGTTTTCCGCGAAATGCGCTTCATGCCCACCGGCGGCATTTCGACCGCCAATCTGGGCGAATATCTTGCTCTGCCGCAGGTTCTGGCGTGCGGCGGCAGCTGGCTCACCCCGTCTGACGCGATTGCTGCAGGCGATTTCGATGCAATCACCAAGCTGGCGCGCGAAGCTCTCGCGATTGCCGGCAAAACCCGCAAATAGGAACGACAAATGGCTGAATTTCTCTCCTTTGGCGAAATCATGCTTCGCCTCAAGACCACCCATCACGAACGCTTCTTCCAGTCGCCCAGCTTCGAAGCCACTTTCGGCGGCGGCGAGGCGAATGTCGCGGTGGCCCTGTCGAACTATGGCCTTGATGCAGGCTTCGTCTCGGCTTTGCCCGATAATGACATCGGCGAAAACGCGATCATGGAACTGCGCAAGTTCGGTGTCGATACCACGCATGTCTCGCGCTCGGGCGACCGGGTGGGCATCTATTACCTTGAAGCCGGATCGAACCAGCGGCCCTCCAAGGTCGTGTACGACCGCGCGAATTCCTCGATCTGCAACGCCAGCGCCGACGAGTTCGACTGGCCGACGATCTTCAAGGGCGCCAAATGGCTCCACATCACCGGCATCACCCCGGCCTTGAGCCAGTCCGCCGCCGATCTTTCGATGGCCTGTGTCAAGGCCGCTAAGGAAGCGGGCCTCACCGTCTCGTGCGATTTCAACTATCGCGGCAAGCTGTGGAAATACGGCAAGACCGCGCCTGAAGTGATGCGCGAGCTGGTCAAATATGTCGATGTCGGCATTGCCAACGAGGAAGATTGCCAGAAGTCGCTCGACATCACGGTCGATGTCGATGTGGAATCGGGTGAACTTGACACCGCCAAGTACGAAGCGCTCGGCCAGAAGGTGCTCGATATCTATCCCGAAATGCACACCATCGCGATTACCTTGCGCGAAAGCCTGTCGGCAGACCGCAACAATTGGTCGGCTTGCCTGCGCACGCGGCCCAGTGAAAAGGATGGGGGCGGCTTCAAGCTCTCGAAGAAGTATGAGCTGACCGATATCGTTGACCGCGTCGGCGGCGGCGACAGCTTTGCCTCGGCGCTGATCTATGGCCTCACCGCCTATGAAGATCGTCAGCAGAGCCTCGAATTTGCGGTCGCAGCTTCGGCGCTCAAGCACACGATCACGGGCGATTTCAACCGGGTGAATGTTGCCGAAGTCGAAAAGCTCATGTCGGGCGACGGCTCGGGCCGCGTGCAGCGCTAACGCAAGATGTGGAGCGGGGCAGGCATGGCGTCTGCCCCGCCACTTCCCGGCGATTTCATTCTCAGACGGTCCGCCCGCCATCTATCGGCAGCACCTGCCCCGTCAGGAACGAGGGCGCCTCGCGCAGCAGCCAGTCCACCGCCTGGCCAATTTCCGCCATCTCGCCGAACCGCTGAACCGGGGTCGCTTCGCGCAATTTCTCAAACAAATCGGGCATATTGTCCTTGAACCGCGCAAACTTCTCGGTGGCGATAATGCCCGGCGCAATCGCGTTGATCACGAGGCCCTGCGCGGCATAATCCAGCGCCGCCGATTTGGTGAGCCCGATCACACCCCATTTTGCCGCTGCATAATCGCTCATCGCGGCGGTTCCCCGGAGCCCGCCGGTCGAGCTGTTGTTGACGATGCGCCCATGCCGGGCACCCAGCATGAACGCGATTTCGGCCTGCATCAGATGAAAAATCGAAGTGAGATTGACCCCCAGCGTCTGGTGCCAGCGCTCCTCCGGCACCTCGTGCAAGGGCGAGGAGCCGAGCGTATCGCCCAGATTGTTGAACGCCCCGTCGAGCCGCCCGTGCTGCTCACCGATCGCGGCGATCATCGCTTTGACCGAAGCGGCATCGGTCCCGTCGAACTGCATCGCTGCGGCTGATCCGCCGGCCTTGCGAATATCGCCTGCAAGCTCTTCGCACGCCTCGAGCCTTCGCGCGGCGCAGATCACATGGCTGTCGCTGCGGCCCAGTATGCGCGCGGTTTCGCGCCCCATGCCCGAGCTTGCCCCGGCGACGAGATAGACGGGTTTGTCCATGGTCAGATATTCTCCAGAAATGCGGTGATGGCGGCAGCCTTGGCCTCCGGGTTCGCGCAATCGCGGGCAATGTGCGAGCCGCGCACCAAATTGTGCAGCCGGTCGCCTGCGGCATCGAGCGGGGAATCGCCCTCGATCAGGATCAGGCAAGGCAGCTCGAGCCGCGCCAGCGATGCTTCGACCTCGTGCCGGAACACGGCCTCGTAAGGCTGGTGATAGGTTTCCAGATTGTTGAGGATGTCGAGCACCAGACCGTGCAGCACGCGCGCATTGAAGGAGCCACCCTTGCGCATATGCGCCTCATCCTTGGCGTAATGCGGGTAGAAGATCATCTGGTCGCGCATGTAGGCCCAGGCCCAGTGAAACTGGCTGCCGATTTCGTCGGGTGTCTTGTGCGGGGCATAGCGGTCCAGATATTCGGCGCGCTCGCCATCCGAAATGAGAGCCACGCCATCGAGCACCAGCCGCTTGACCCGGCCCGGATGCGCCAGCGCCCATTCCACGGCGATATGCGCGCCGGTGTGCGTGCCGTAGAGCGCGATCTCCTCCAGCCCGAGCGCGTCGCAGGCCTCGTCCAGCATCGCGGCGTAATCGGCCATTGCGGGCGTCTCGACCACCGGCGCGCAGGATTGCCCGTTGCCCGGCGTATCGAAAGCATAGAGCCCGCGCGCATCGCCCAGCGCCGCCATGAGCGGCTCGAGCGAGCGCGAGGAGGCGGGCGAGGCGTGCAGCATCACCAGCGGCACCGCGCCCTGAGCGCCGGGCACATGGCGCAGATGCACCTGTCCGGCGGCAATGCGGGCATAGGCTTTGTCTATCATCGCGCGAAGCTAGCGCCGCCCTGCCAACCGTCCAGATGCCGCGGCGACTTGTCCGCTACACGATGATCAGCGCGAGAACACCACGGTCTTGGAGCCGTTCACCAGCACCCGGTCCTGCAGGATAAGCTCGACCGCGCGGGCCAGAACGCGCTGCTCGATATTGCGGCCTTTGCGGATCAGGTCGGCAGGCGCATCGGCATGGCTGACATGCTCGACATCCTGCGCGATGATCGGCCCTTCATCGAGATCATTGGTGACGAAATGCGCGGTTGCGCCGATCATCTTGACCCCGCGCTGATAGGCCTTGTGATAGGGTTTGGCGCCCTTGAAGCTGGGCAGGAAGGAATGGTGAATATTGATGCAGCGATGCGCCAGCTTGCTTACCAGATCGGGCGAGAGGATCTGCATGTAGCGCGCCAGAATGACCAGTTCGACCTGTGCTTCCTCGGCAATCGCGGCGATGGTCGCTTCCTGCTCGGTCTTGGTGTCCTGTGTCACGGGCAGATGATAATAGGGCACATCGCCGAAATTGGTGAGGTTGAGCGCTTCCTTGGGATGGTTCGACACGATCCCGCGCACATCCATCCGCAATTCGCCAATGCGCATCCGGTAAAGCAGATCGGCCAGGCAGTGGTCGAATTTTGACACGAACAGCAGCACGCGCTGTCCCTTGGGAACATCCTCAAGCCCCGTCGGA
>DAIQNS010000036.1:7373-12871 GCA_036788315.1 Alteraurantiacibacter sp.
CCGCGCGGCGCAAGGTGAACTCCATGCCGAAGCGGTCGATCACCGGGTCGAACTGGCGGTGATAATGGACCGTATCGCCCACCGGTTCGGCCACGGTGAAGGCAATCCGCATGAAGAAGCCACCGGTATCGGGATCGTGGAATTGCTGCGCCTCGGTCACATTGCCGCCAAATCCCACCAGCACCTGCGTCACGGCATGGGTAATGCCGATGGCATCCTTGCACGACAGGGTCAGGATCCAGCCTTGATCGATTTGGCTCATAAGGGACTTTCCAGGAGGCGATTCGTTTCTGACGGCTCCTTAGGGACGAGGGCAAGGTGCGCGCAACTTTATCCGCATGGCGACAAGGCGGGCAAATGCATTGCGGGGAGTCCGGTCGAGCAGCTAGGAAAGGCTCAGGAACGCAACCGCCTTGCGCGAGAGGAAAGACCCGTCCGTCATGAATGCCATGTCCGGCCCGATTGCCAATCCCGACGTCAATCTTGACGCTCTGAGCGAAATCGAGCGGCGCGTCCTGTGGCTCGCCACCTGGACGATCCACAATGCCAATCACTTGCGCCCCAAAAGCGGCGAAGGCGGCGGGGAAGTCAAAGTCGGCGGCCATCAGGCAAGCTCGGCCTCGCTCGCGACGATCCTCACCACGCTCTATTGCGCGGTGCTGCGTGCCGAAGACCGGGTGGCAGTCAAGCCGCACGCCTCGCCCATCTATCACGCGCTGCATTATCTGGCGGGCAACCAGACACTCGAAAAGCTGAAGAACTTCCGCGGCTTTGGCGGCGTGCAATCCTATCCTTCGCGCACCAAGGATATCGACGATGTCGATTTCTCGACCGGCTCGGTCGGGCTGGGCGTGGCGCAGACGCTGTTCTCCTCGCTGGTGCAGGATTATGTCAGCGCCCACAAGCTGATGGGCAACCGCCCCGAAGGCCGCATGATTGCGCTGATCGGCGATGCCGAAATGGATGAAGGCAACATCTACGAAGCGCTGATCGAAGGCTGGAAGCACGGCCTGCGCAATTGCTGGTGGGTTGTCGATTACAACCGCCAGTCGCTCGATGCCGTGGTCCGCGAAGGGCTGTGGGAGAAGTTCGAGCACATGTTCAAGAGCTTCGGCTGGCGTGTTTCGATCATCAAATATGGCGCGCTGCAGAAGGCCGCTTTCGAAGAGCCGGGCGGCGCGGCGCTGCGGCAATGGATCGATAGCTGCCCCAACCAGCTCTATTCCGCATTGAGCTATCAGGGCGGCGCGGCATGGCGCAAGCGCCTGCAGGACGACCTTGGCGACCAGGGCGATTTCGATGCGCTCCTCGCGCGCCGCAGCGATTTCGAGATCGCCGCGCTGATGACCAATCTGGGCGGCCACGACCATCAGGAACTGCTCGCTGCCTTCGAGGACGCGGCGCAGGATGATGTGCCCACCATGTTCATCGCCTATACCGTCAAGGGCCACAATCTGCCGCTCGCCGGGCACAAGGACAATCACGCAGGTCTGCTGACCCCGGCGCAAATGGAGATTTTGCGCGAGAGCATGAATGTGCGCGAGGGGCACGAGTGGAACAAGTGGGAAGGCACGCGGCTCGACCCTGCCGAATTGCAGGCGATGATCGATACCTCGCCCATTTTCGCCGCCAGCCCGCGCAGGCTCTCCGATGGCCCGGTCGCGGTTCCGGCAAAGCTGCCGCCGACACCGCGTGACAAGCCCATTTCCACGCAGATGGGCTTCGGCCAGATCCTTGCCGAAGTCGCCCGCGAAGGCGGCGCGCTTGCCGATCGCATCGTGACCACTTCGCCCGATGTGACCGTTTCGACCAATCTTGGCGGCTGGGTCAACCGGCGCGGCCTGTTTGCCAAGCAGGAGCTTGCCGACACTTTCAAGGCCGAGCGCATTCCTTCGACCTACAAATGGTCCTTCTCGCAGAAGGGCCAGCATTTCGAGCTTGGCATTGCCGAGAGCAATCTGTTCGTCATGCTCGGCGCGCTGGGCCTTTCGCATTCGATCAATGGCGCGCGGCTGCTGCCGATCGGCACGGTCTATGATCCCTTCATCATGCGCGCTGCCGATCAGCTGAACTATGCCTGCTATCAGGATGCGCGCTTCATGCTCGTGGCAACACCATCGGGCACCGCGCTTGCGCCGGAGGGCGGGGCGCACCAATCCATCGGCACGCCGCTCGTTGGCATGGCGCAGGACCGGCTCGCCTATTTCGAGCCCGCTTTCGTCGACGAGCTTTCGGTCATCATGCGGTTCGGTTTCGAGTTCATGCAGGCCGAGCGGGGCGACGGGCGCTTTGCCGATAGCCTGCTGTGCGACGATGCCGGCGGCTCGATCTACCTGCGCCTCTCGACGCGGCCGGTCGAACAGCCGGGGCGCGAGATGACGCCCGCTCTGGAAGAGGGCATCATCAAGGGCGCTTACTGGCACCGCGAGCCCGGCCCCAATTGCGAAGTCGTGGTCGCCTATACCGGCGCGACCGCGCCCGAAGCGATTGCCGCCATGGCCCCGCTCGCCGAGGCAAAGCGCGATGTCGGCCTCCTCGCGATCACCAGCGCCGACCGGCTGCACAAGGCCTGGGCGACCGCACAGTCGCACGACGGGGCCGAGCGTTCGCATATCGAGCAGCTGCTCGGGGCGCTGCCGCCGCATTGCCTGCTGGTGACGGTGATCGACGGACACCCGGCAACGCTCTCCTGGCTCGGCTCGGTGCGCGGGCACCGGGTGAAGCCGCTCGGCGTCGACAGCTTTGGCCAGACGGGCACGATTGCCGATCTGTTCCGCCATTTCGGCCTCGATTCCAAAGCCATCGTCAATGCCGCGACGGTGTTCGACAAGGGTTAGCTTGCGTCCACCTGATTGGCCGGATGCGCGCGTTGGAACGGCTCGAGCGCAAGGCAGGCGCTCTCGATCCGGCGCATGTGCGGCATGTCTTCCAGATCGAAAGCGAACCGCCGCGCGTTGTGAAGTTGCGGGATCAGCACCGCTTCGAACAGGCCCGGCGCATCGAACACGAAGTCGGCCGTCCCCAATTGCGCCAGCCGCGCTTCGAGCGGCGTCAAAGTGCGCGCAAGCCAGTGATGATACCAGCGGTCGATCTCGTCTTGCGCATGGCCCAGCGGGTCCTTGAGGTATTTGAGCACGGGCAGATTGAGCGGCGCGTGCAGCTCGGTGGCAATCGCCATGGCAAGCTCGCGGCAGGTGAAGCGGTCCTCGATACCGGCAGGCAGGAGCGGCTTTTCCGGATAGGCTTCATCGAGCCATTCGAGGATCGCCATGCTCTGCGCCCGCCCGCGGCCCCCGGCTTCGAGCAGCGGCACGCCGCCAAAAGGATTGCGCGCGCGAAACGCCGGCTCGCGCTGTTCGCCCGCGAGCAGATCGACCGGCACATTCTCATAAGCCAGCCCTTTCAGCGCGAGCGCAATGCGCAGCCGGTAGCTGGTCGAGCTGCGGAAATAGCCATACAGCTTCATGCCCTCAGCTCTTCTAGGGCGGCGCATCATAGGCGAGGCGAAAACCGGCGTTGCTCGCGCCAAGCCCGGGATCGCGCGCCTGCCGGCTTTGCGGCCGGTAGCGCTGGCAATAATTGGGCGCGCACAGGTACGAGCCGCCTTTCATCACCAGATTGGCGATGCCGAAATTCGCCGCATCATAGGCCGAGGTTTCCGATGGGCCGCGCGGATTGTCGCGGTCGGCGGGATCGTGGCCGGGCCGGTAATAGTCGCTGGTGACCTCCCAGACATTGCCGACCATATCGTAAAGGCCAAGCGCGTTGGGCGCATAGCAGCCCACAGGTGCCAGTCCGGTGAAGCCGTCGGTCGCCTCGTTCTGCAGCGGGAAGACGCCTTGCCAGCTGTTCGCGCTATCGCCATCGGGCTGCTCTGTCGAGTTCTCCTCGCCCGCGCTCGCGGCATATTCCCACTCGGCCTCGGTTGGCAGGCGCCCGCCGCGCCATGCAGCGTAGGCGAGCATGTCCTCGCGGCCCATGTGCACCACTGGATGCGCGTCCACCGCCGCGGGGCCATCGGGGCCTTCGGGCATGCGCCAGTTCGCGCCGGGGGTATAGCGCCACCAATCGTTGAAATTGCCCGAAGGGCGCGCGGGCGGGGAGAACACTGCTGATCCGGGCAGCAGCATCTCGGCCGGGATCTGCTCCACCGGCACGCCGAACAGCGCCGGATCGACCGGCTTTTCGGCCATGGTGACATAGCCTGTCGCCGCGACGAATTCGGCGAACTGGCGATTGGTCACCTCGTGCACATCGATCCAGAAATCGCCGACGCTGGTTTGCCGCACGGGGCCTTCCTCGGGCAGGAAATCGGAGCCCATCGCAAAGCTGCCGCCTTCGACCTTGATCACCTCTGTGGCGATGGGCGCGCAGCTTCTGGCGACGGCGGTTTGCGCAGTTGTTGCGTCGGTGTTCGCGGCCTCGTTGCATGCCGCCAGCGGCAGCAGCAGGGCCGCGCCAAGTGCGCCGATCAGGGCATTTCTCGTCATGTGGAACTCAGCCATCCTCTCTTGCAGGGCTGCTTCTCGGGCCACTGCGGACCGCTGTCAACCGCCAGCCCGCACCTCTTGCGACGCCTTCGCGTGCCGCCCATATCGGTGGCAAACGGAGACAATTCATGATCGACATCAGACGCTTCGACGAGCTTGGCAGAGCCGATCACGGCTGGCTCAATGCCAATTTCCACTTCTCCTTTTCCGGCTATCACAATCCGGCCCGCATGCATTGGGGCAATATCCGCGTGTGGAACGATGACACCATCGCGCCCAAATCGGGCTTCCCGCCGCATTCGCACAGCGACATGGAAATCGTGACCTATGTGCGCACCGGCGCGGTCACCCACAAGGACAATCTGGGCAATGAAGGCCGCACCGTCGCGGGCGATGTGCAGGTGATGAGCGCGGGGACGGGCATCACGCATTCGGAATACAATCTGGAGGAGGAGCCGACCACGCTGTTCCAGATCTGGATCCTGCCCGACCGCGACAGACTGGGCGAGCCGCCGCGCTGGGGCGCTAAGCCCTTCCCCAAGGCGGAGCGCGCCGGACAATGGGCGGTGCTTGCGAGCGGGATTGAGGGCGATGCAGAAGCGCTGCGCATCAATGCCGATGCCCGCGTGCTCGGCGCGAGCATTGCGGCAGGCGAGTCGCTGGAACTGGCGCTTGGCAAGGGGCGCAAAGCCTATCTCGTTCCTGCCACCGGCAAGCTCGAGATCGAGGGCCAGCCGGTCAAGGCGCGCGACGGCGTGGCGGTGGCCGAGGTGGAGGTGCTTTCGATCAAGGCGCTCGAGGACAGCGAAGTGGTGCTCGTCGAGACGGCCTAATTCCAACAATAGACACCTTGGACACTGTCCTGAAATCAAAAACCCGCCCTGTCGTGCCTCGCCCATCAAGGGTAGCGTGTGGCAGGGCGGATTGGTTTGGGCGTGACGCATGGCGAGAGCCAGCCTGACTGGCCGCACGCTGCGTAGGAAAGGCCTGCTTGCGGCGCTCTATTCG
>DAIQNS010000037.1:0-566 GCA_036788315.1 Alteraurantiacibacter sp.
AGGCGTGCCCACGGGCGCGATGACGTGAAAATGCACATTGCCATCGCCAAGGTGGCCGAAGGCGACCGCCCTGCTGCCCGGAAACGCCCGCTCCAGCAAGGGCACGGCCTCGGCAATGAAATCGGGCATGCGGGCCACGGGGACGGAGATATCGTGCTGCACCGCTGGTCCGAGCGTGCGCTCGGCACTGGGCACTTCCTCGCGGATTTTCCAGAATTGCGCGGCCTGCGTTTCATTCTGCGCGATTGCCGCATCCTCAAGGAGGCCCTTTGCAATGGCCGAGGCGAGCACCTCTTCGGCAAGCAGCGCAAGCCGGACCGCCGATCCGGCATCTGCGCCCAGCTCGATCAAGGCATGCCATTCATGGCCTGCCGCAAGCGGGGAGCGCACGCCGGGTGCATGGGCCATGACTGCTTCCAGGCTATGGCGCGGCAGGATCTCGAAGCCTTCCAGAGCTTCGCCTGCTTCATCCTCGACATGGCGCAGCAGCGCGCGCGCATCATGAACCGAGCGCAGCCCGGCCCACAGGACCGCACGGTCCGCGAGCGCGGGCACAAGGCGCAAGC
>DAIQNS010000037.1:576-8883 GCA_036788315.1 Alteraurantiacibacter sp.
GTTCCTTCCGAGCCGATCAGCATCTGTTTGAGATCAAAGCCGCGATTGTCCTTCTTGAGCGCGGTGAGGGCATCGAACACGCTCCCGTCGGCAAGCACCGCTTCCAGCCCGAGCACCAGCGCACGCATCGACCCATGGCGCAGCACCTGTGTTCCGCCGGCATTGGTGGCGATCAGCCCGCCAATCGTTGCCGAGCCCTTGCCGCCCAAAGTGAGCGGAAAGCGCAAGCCCTCGCCCTCGGCCAGCTCATGAAGATTTTGCAGGATCACGCCCGCTTCGCAGGTGATTTCGCGCGCTCCGACGTCGAATTGGCGCACCTGTGTCATCCGGCGCAGTGACAGGAGCACGCAATTGCCGCTTTCATCGGGGGTAGCGCCGCCCGACATGCCCGAATTTCCGCCCTGCGGCACGATCGGCACTGCGCATTCGCCGCATAATCTGACCAGAGCGGAAACCTGAGCAGTATCGGCTGGCGAGGCCATGCCGAGCGCCCGCCCGGTAAAGCGGCCGCGCCAATCGGTGAGCCACGGGGCGATGATTTCGCTCTCCCTTGTCCACCCGCGATCCCCCAGCAAAGCGGCGGCGCGGACGGCAAACTGCTCTTGGTCGACCATGGCAATTCCTATGCCAGCGTGGCGGAAAGCTTGCAAAGCGCAATTGCGGGATTAAGCCAGCATTCAATCCAAGGGGTTAACTAAGGGGCGCATGAAGCAGCCGCACACCTGAGTGCTGCTGTCGGACAAATCTCTAGTGATGAAACGCCTGAGCCTTTTTCTTGCCTGTCTCGCCTTGTGCGTGCCGATTGCTGCTGTGCATTGGCCGCTGCAGGCACAGGAGGCGCATTTGCCCGGCGGCGCGCTTGGCCTCGATCCGCTTGGGCGCGATCCTTTTTCTGCGCTGCAGGAGGCGCGGCGCGGTCCGGTTCTGGGGCAAGTGCGGATCGAGCGACGCGTGATTATCCGCATTGCGCCAAGCGACGAGGCGACCCGCGCTTCGCTCATGGCCGAATTGCCGCGCCGCGAGATGGAGGAGAATTTCGAAGAAGTGCCGCACGGCAATTGCGTCAGCGTGGAAAGTATTCTGGGCGTGCGCGCCATGCGCGACAATCGCCTGCTTCTGTTCACCCGCGACCGGCAAATCCTCACCGCTACGCTCGAGCGCGAATGCTCGGCACGCGCATTCTACTCGGGCTTTTATGTGGAACGCAGCGAAGATGGCCGCCTTTGCGCCGGGCGCGACATGCTCCAGTCGCGCGCAGGCTCCAGTTGCGGCGTCTCGGGTTTCACGCGCCTTGTCGCTGTGGCCAGTTAGGTACACTGCGCCAGGCGGGCTTGCTTGCATTTTTCCAGCGCCGGGAGTAGGGCGCGGCGAGCTTGCAGGCCATATTTGTCTGGCAAGCGCGGTTTGCTGCGTCACTTCGGCGCGCAATTTTTGATCCGGACATTGTGTAACTTATGAAATTAGCGGCTCGCCTATGAAATTTGCCGATCTCGGTCTGTCCGATGAACTGCTCGCTTCGGTATTGGAAGCGGGCTACGACACGCCCACGCCGATCCAGGCCGAAGCCATTCCTGCTGTGCTGATGATGAAGGATATCATCGGCATTGCGCAGACGGGCACCGGCAAGACCGCCAGCTTCGTGCTGCCGATGATCGATGTGCTGGCCAGCGGCCGCCGCCGCGCCCGCATGCCGCGCTCGCTCATCCTTGAGCCGACGCGCGAACTTGCCGCACAAGTCGCCGAGAATTTCGAGAAATACGGCAAGAACCACGATCTCAAGATGGCGCTGCTGATCGGCGGCGTGCAGATGGGCGACCAGGTTAAGGCGCTTGATGACGGGGTCGATGTGCTTATCGCCACGCCGGGCCGGTTGATGGATCTGTTCGAGCGCGGCAAGATCATGCTCAACGGCTGCGAGCTATTGGTGATCGACGAGGCCGACCGGATGCTCGACATGGGCTTCATTCCCGATATCGAATTCATCTGTTCAAAGCTCCCCGATACGCGCCAGACCATGCTGTTTTCGGCGACCATGCCGCCGCCCATTGCCAAATTGGCCAAGACTTTCCTCAACAATCCCAAGCGGATCGAGGTCAGCCGTGCGGCATCGGCCAATGAAAACATCACCGCGTTCAAGATCCCGGTGAAGGCGCGTGAGAAGCGTTCGACGCTCAAATGGCTTTTGAAGAACGATCTGGTGGAAACCGCGATCATCTTTGCCAACCGCAAGACCACTGTGCGCGAGCTCAACAAGGAATTGCAGCGCAGTGGCTTTTCGAGCGGCGAAATTCATGGCGACATGGACCAGGGCAGCCGCATTCAGGAACTCGACCGGTTCAAATCGGGCGCGATCAACATTCTGGTTGCAAGCGATGTTGCCGCGCGCGGCCTCGATGTGAAAGGCGTCAGCCACGTCTTCAACTACGACACGCCTTGGCATCCGGACGATTATGTCCACCGCGTTGGCCGCACCGGTCGCGCTGGGGCCAGCGGGCGGGCGTTTACGCTCGTTTCGGACGAAGATGCCGAGGCAATGAGCAATGTCGAAAAGCTGACCGGCGCCAAGGTTGCCGTGTTTGGCAAGAAGGACGTGCGTGTCGAATTGCCGCAGCAATCTGCGCCAAAGCCTGCTGAGAAGGCCGTTGAAAGCGGTGATGACAGCGAGCGTGCGAAGCCTGAGCGCGAAAAGGCCGAGCGCGGCGAGGACCGCAGCACAGGTGATCGGCGCACGCCTCGCTCGCGCAAGGCTGCCGAAAGCAAGCCTCTACGCGATCAGCGAGATGAGCGCCCGGCACGCGAAGATGCGCCGCGCGCTGCTCCTGCCCGCCCCGAAAAAAGCGAGCGCGCACCGCAAGCCGCTCGCCCGCAGAGGGCGCGCAACGAGGACAGCGAAGAAGTGCCGGCCGGCGAATGGAACGGGCCCAAGCCCGGTTTCCTCGACATCGGCTTCGGCTGAAACGCTTCTGTCGTCGCATTAGAGCGCGGCGCGAAAGTCCAAAGGGCTTTGCGCAGCGCCTTTTATCATGTCGAGATGCCGCTCCACCACGGGCAGCGCGTTTTCGCCGCCGTCGTCATAGGATCGCAGCAGGCTCGAGGTCTCCTCATGCGCGACCACCTGCTGCTCAACACGGCGCACCATCGTCAAGTTCTCAGGCGGGCTTTACAAAGCTGTCGATCACTCGCTTCACGCCCGCCTTCTCGAATTCGATCTCCAGCTTGTTGCCTTCCTGCCCGCGTACTTTGCCGTAGCCGAACTTGTCGTGGAACACGCGGGCACCGATGGCGATGTCCTGCCGCGGCCGGGCCGCGAAGCTGGCAGCGGAGCGCACATTCTCCTTCACGCGCGTCTGCTTCGTCTCATATCCGGTCGAGAGCGCCCGCTGCCATCCAGGCCCGCGTTGCTGCGAGCGTTCGGGTCGGTTTGCCGCGACATGCGCGAAAGGGTCTTCGCTCTCGCTCCAATTGGCCTGCCACAGCGATTTGCCGCCGGTCATCGTGGTCTCCACATTGACATGCTCCTCGGGCAATTCTTCGAGGAAGCGCGAGGGGATCGAGCTCGTCCACTGGCCAAAAATACGCCTGTTCGCGGCGTGCAGGATCGTGCAGCGGCGGCGCGCGCGCGTGATCGCGACATAGGCGAGGCGGCGCTCCTCCTCGAGGCTGGCAAGGCCGCCTTCATCGAGCGCGCGCTGCGAGGGAAAGACGCCGTCTTCCCAGCCCGGCAGGAACACATGGTCAAACTCCAACCCCTTGGCGGCGTGCATCGTCATGATGGTGACTTTCTCGTCGTCGCTGGCCGCCTCATTGTCCATCACCAGGCTGACATGCTCGAGGAAATCGCCCAGCGTGGCATAGTCCTCCATTGCGCGTGCAAGTTCGACCAGATTGTCCGCGCGTCCGGCGGCTTCGGGCGTGCGGTCGGCCTTCAGCATCTCGTCATAGCCGCTTTCGGCGAGCACCATGCGCACCAGTTCAGGCGGCGCAAGTTCTTCGCTTGCCTCGCGCCAGCGCAGGAAATCGCCCATCATCGCGGCGATCGTATTGCGCGCGCGCGGCGGCAACTCGTCGCTGTCGGCCAGCTCGAGTGCAGCGGCCGCCAGCGGCTTTCCGGTGCGGCGCGCGTGGGCGTACATTTTCTCCAGCGTCTTTGCGCCGAGGCCGCGCTTGGGCTGGTTATAGATGCGCTCGAAGGCAAGATCGTCAGCGGGCTGGGCGATGACCCGCAAATATGCCAGCGCATCGCGGATTTCGGCGCGTTCATAGAAGCGGAAACCGCCGATGATCCGGTAATTGAGGCCGATCTGGATAAAGCGGTCTTCAAATTCGCGCGTTTGGTATTGGGCGCGCACGAGGATTGCGATCTGTTCGAGATTGGCGCCTTCGCGCTCGAGCCGCTCGATCTCCTCTCCCATACGCCGATGACGCGCAGCTTCTCGCCAGCGGGAAGATCGGTCCAGAGTGTCTTGCCGAGCCGCTGCGAATTGGCCTTGATCAGCCCCGATGCAGCGGCAAGGATTTGCGGGGTCGAGCGATAATTCTGTTCGAGCCGGATCACTTTCGCGCCGGGAAAATCCTTTTCAAACCGCAGGATATTGGCGACTTCTGCGCCGCGCCATGAATAGATCGACTGATCATCGTCGCCCACCACGCAGATGTTCTTGCGCGTCTGCGCAATCAGCCGGAGCCAAAGATACTGGACCGCGTTCGTGTCCTGATATTCGTCGACCAGCACATATTTGAAGCGGCGCTGATACTGTTCGAGCACATCGGGGTGCGTGCGCAATATGTTCAGGACATGCAGCAAAAGATCGCCGAAATCGCAGGCGTTGAGTTCCTTCAGCCGCTGCTGATAGCGCGCATAGATCGCCTGGCCGCGCCCGTTGGCGTAGCTTTCGTTCTCCACCGCATCGAGATCGGCAGGATTGAGGCCGCGGTTCTTCCACCGGTCGATAAGCCCCGCCAATTGCCGCGCGGGCCAGCGCTTGTCGTCAATATTTGCCTCGGCAATCAGGCTTTTCAGGAGGCGCAACTGGTCGTCCGGGTCGATGATCGAGTAATTGCTCTGAAGCCCGACCAGTTCGGCATGGCGGCGCAGCATCTTGGCTCCGATGGCGTGGAAAGTGCCCAGCCAAGGCATCCCTTCGACTGCTTCGCCCATCAGCCTGCCGACGCGCTCGCGCATCTCCTTTGCCGCCTTGTTGGTGAAGGTGACGCACAGGATTTCGCTCGGCCAGGCGCGCCGCTCGCGAATCAGATGCGCGAGGCGATGGGTCAGCGCGGCGGTCTTCCCGGTGCCCGCGCCGGCGAGCATCAGGACCGGCCCCTCGGTGGTCAGCACAGCGTCGCGCTGCGGCGCATTGAGGCGGGCGAGCCATGGCGGCAGATCGGTCGGGGCGGAGGGGAAGGCACTATCGGTCACAGGTGAACAGCTAGGGAACATCGGCGCGCGCCGCAACCCGGCAGTAGCGCGCAGATCGGTCTATCGCGTTTTGCGCACAATATCCGCTCAATTGCCGATGACTTGCGACGGCACGCAGAACCGCCGGGAAAGCGCAGCACGCTCAGGGATTTAAAGGACATGGGCAACGGCATGGGGTCGTTGCCGGATTTTTCAGGAAACCGAAAGGAAAAGAACATGAAATTTACAACGCTTATTCCCGCAGCCTTGGTGGCTACTTTAACCGCTCCAGTGCTGGCGCAGGACATACCCTCACCGCCGGATCAGACCGACCCGTATGCCGGCGAGCAAACAATGCCCCAATCACCGGAGCCGATGGACCCGTACGCGGACGAGCAGACCATGCCGCCGTCGCCTGACCCGATGGACCCGCGTGCGGGACAGGAGATGCCCGATCCGATGGACCCGCGTTCGGCACCGCACAGCACCGATCCCATGGACCCGCGCGCGGGGCATGACACGATGGACAATGATGGTCACTCTCCCGACCAAAAGGCGCAATATGACGCCTGGCCGAGTGATGTGCGCGACTATTACAACACGCTTTCTGCCGATCGCCAGGAAATGTTCTGGCGTATCAGCGATACCGACAAGACCACTCTTGTCGGCATGAGCGCAGAAGAACAGGAAGCGGTTTGGCAGCGTATCGAAAGCATGTCAGCTTCCACGGCTCCCATGGAGCGCTAAGGACGCGCAGCACGCAAAGGGCACGGCGGATTATTGCGCGGGCATTCTCGCCAGCACGATTTTCGCCGTGCCCACTTTGCGTTCTGCCTCAATCTGCAGCGACTTGAGCGTCACTTCTTCTTTCGCGCCCACTTCCAGCGACACCCAGCTGGCAGGACCAATCCAGCCCAGCCGCGCCAATTTGTCGATCGCGACAACGCCCGCATTAGAGCCATAAGGCGGGTCGAGCATAATCAGATCGAGCGGCAGCTTTGCCGGGCCCAGCGTCATCACAGAGCAGGCGCGCACATCGCAGCGATCCTGCGCGCGCACTGCCGCTATATTTCCGCGAAGTGCACGGATTGCAGGCGCGTCCTGCTCGACGAACAGGCATGTTGCCGCCCCGCGCGACAAGGCTTCGAGCCCCAGCGCGCCCGAGCCTGCAAACAGATCAGCCACCGCCAGCCCTTCGAAATCGCCAAGGCGACTGACGAGCATCGAGAACAGCGTTTCGCGTGTCCGGTCCGCAGTCGGGCGCGTCGTCTCTCCGGGCGGCGCGCGCAATTGGCGGCGCTTCCAGTCGCCGGCAATGATTCTCATGCTTTGCTGCCTTGCCGCTGCTGCCCATCAAGGCGCAGCGAGGAGCGGAAGCGGTCGACATCTTCCTTGCGGATTTCAGCCGCTCCGCCGCGCGGCATATCGCCCAGAATAAACGGGCCGTAGGACACCCGGATCAGGCGGCTGACCTTGAGGCCGAGAAAATCGAGTACCTTGCGCACTTCGCGGTTCTTGCCTTCGGTGAGCGTAAGGATGATCCACTGGTTGCGGCCCGTGCGCCGCTCCAGATCAGCGTCGATGCGGCCGTAATGCATCCCCTCGATCGTCACCCCTTCGATCAGCCCTTCAAGCTGGTCCTGCGACACATCGCCGAAAGCGCGTGCGCGGTAAGTGCGCGGAACCTGCGAGGAGGGCAATTCGAGCGCGCGCTTGAACTCGCCGTCATTGGTCATGAGCAGCAGGCCCTCAGTATTGAGGTCAAGCCGTCCCACCGGCATCAATCGCGGCGCGCCCGGCGGCAGAGAATTGCGCAGCGCGTTGTAAATCGTTGGTTTCCCAGCCGGATCGCGCTCTGCGGTGACAAGGCCGGTTGGCTTGTTGAAGGCAAACAGCCGCGTGCGCTCGGGCGCTGCGACAGGATTGCCGTCCACGGTCACGCCGCGCAGACTGGTGAGGATGGTGGCGGGCGTTTCGATGATTTTGCCGCGCAGCGAGATGCGTTTGTCCGCGATCATCCGTTCGACTTCGCGGCGGCTGGCAACGCCTGCCCGCGCAAGCAGCTTGGCGATGCGCTCGCCTTTCTTGTCTTCTTCAGCCGCTGCATCGGGCGGGCCATTGTCGCTCAGGGGATCATAGGGGGTTTTTGCAGACATTGTGCGCCCCTAGCGCGCCAGCGGCGCAGGAGGAAGCCTATCCTTTGCGGCTGGCGATAGGCGGGCGCATCTGCGGTTCAGGATCGCCGGACTATGCCCTTTATCCACTATCGCTTTTCCCGCCACCCGTTCAAGAGGATGAAATCCGCTGGCCACACTGCTAGCCGATAGATCGAAGGCCCATCGGAGACCATTATGAGCGAAGCCGCCAGTGCCCCCTCTGCGAAAAAGCCCGGCTGGCGCACGCTGTTGCGCGCGCTTGGCCACCGCAAGACCGGCTTCATGGCGATTTTCGGCTTTGCCGCTGGCCTGCCTTACGCGCTTTTGCTCGGCACACTCTATGCGTGGTTGACCGAGGCCGAAGTCGATCTGGAAACGATGGGCGTCTTCTCGCTGATCGGGCTTGCCTATGCTTTCAAATTTCTTTGGTCGCCCATGCTCGACCGGATCGATCTGCCGGTGTTGCGCAAGCTGGGCAAGCGCAAGCAATGGATCGTAACCGCGCAGGTGTTGCTTGGCGTAATCCTTGTCTCGATGAGCTTGCTCGACCCCAGAAGCTCACTCGGCTGGTTCAGCTTGCTTGCAGGGATCGGCGCTTTTGCCAGCGCGACGCAGGACGTGGTGATCGATGCCTGGCGCGTGGATGTGGCCGACGAGGAAGCGACAATCGATATTCTCTCGAGTGTCTACCAGATGGGCTACCGGCTCGCCGCGCTCGCCGGCGGGCTGATCGCGCTGATCCTGGCGGACGAT
>DAIQNS010000037.1:8893-10278 GCA_036788315.1 Alteraurantiacibacter sp.
GGCCTGTTGCTGCTGGTCGGTTTTGCGGGATTGTTCGCGCCCGATCTGGGGCAGAGCGCCGAGGATGTGCTCGCTGACAGCGACCAGCTTGCCGAATTGCGCGAAGCTGGGCAGATCGAACCGCGCATCCGCAACTGGGCGCTGCTGGCGGTGGGCGTGCTATGGGGCTGGGCGTTGGTGACGGTAGGCGTGTTCATGGTTCGCTCGCTCAGCGCGACGCCTGAATTGCGGCCCGATTCAACCGAGTTCATCACCACCTTCGGCCCGCTTATCATCATCGCGACCGTCGTTCTGCCCGCGCTTATCGCAGGTTGGCTGGTCAAGCTCAAGGGCGAGGGGCGCCATGTTCTAACCGCGCCGCAGCCGGTTTCGGGCGCGGGGCTCGTCAGCGATCATCTCTATCGCGCGCTGATCTTGCCACTGGTCGAATTCGTCGGACGCATGGGCTGGTCGCTGGTGCTGCTCCTCGCGCTGGTGCTGACATACCGGATCACCGACAGCATCTGGGGCACCTTTGCCTATCCCTTCTATCTGACCGAGTTGAACTATTCGAATGACGAGGTGGCGGTGGCGTCCAAGTTCTTTGGCGTGGGTGCTATCCTTGTGGGCCTTGCGCTCGGGGGCTATCTGCTCACCGTTCTGGGCCGCATGGCGACTTTGACGTTGGGCGCTTTCCTTGCCGCGCTCACCAATCTGCTTTTCGCCGATCTGGCGCAAGGCGGCGCAACGATGCAGGCGGTGAGCGATGCTACCGGCTTCACCTGGGCGGTGATGCAATTCCCGGGCGGAAGCGAGGCTTTGGCGCGGCTGATGATCACTATTGCGGGTGAGAATATCGCTGTCGGCATCGCGGGCGCCGCCTACGTCGCCTATCTCTCGAGCATTGTCGCCAAGGGATATAGTGCAGTGCAATATGCGCTGCTGTCCTCCTTGACCATGCTCGTGGGCACTTTGGGCCGGGGGGCACTCGGCCAGATGATCGAGGAGCGCGGCTATTATTTCGTGTTCATCTTCACCATGCTGATCGGGATGGTGGCCGTAGTGCTGTGCGCGCGCGAATGGTTGCGCGTGGCGCGGGCGGGCCGCAACAGCGGGATTATCGCGCCCGAAGCCGCGCCGGCGGAGTAGAGTTAGCGCGGATACTCCCGGTTCGCGCGCAGCACTTGCCCTGCAAGGTAGAGTGAGCCGCCGATAAACACCGTGCCCTCTTCGCGCGGGGGCATTTTGGCCAGCGCGCCTTCGAGGCTGTCTGCGGCGGCGCATTGGGCAATGCCCAGATCGTGCGCCAACTCAGCCAAGTCCTCTGCCGGAAGGCTGTCATGCCCGCCAATCGTTACTGCCGTGAGCGAGGCCAGATGCGGCGCAAGCGGCTCGAGGAAGCCGCG
>DAIQNS010000037.1:10288-12851 GCA_036788315.1 Alteraurantiacibacter sp.
CTTCAGCCAAGAACCGCGCCAACGCCGCGCCAGCTTGCGGATTGTGGCCGCCATCGAGCAGCACACGGCGCCCGGATAGCATCTCCGTAACCGGGCCGGGCGCTAGCCAATGCAACCGTGCTGGCCAGTCTGCCGTTTGCAGCCCGCGCGCAATTGCCGCGCCGTCAATAGGCAGCGCCGTCTGATGGCGCAGCATGGCAATGGCGAGCGCCGCATTGTCGGCCTGATGCGGACCCGGCAGAACTGGCGGAGGCAGGATCAGTACGCCTTGCTGGTCGCGGTAATCCAGCCCTTGTGGACTGGCCCTGGCCCACCAATGCTGCCCGCGCATGGCGAGCGGCGCACCCGTCACTTGTGCGCGCAGATCGATCTGCGCCGCTACCTCGCTCGCGTAATCTTGTGTCACCAAGGGCACACCCTTCTTGGCGATCCCTGCTTTCTCGAACGCGATCCGCGCCATCGGCTCATGCGGCACGCCATCCTCGGGCGCGAGCAGGAACTTCTCGTGATCGAGTCCGAGCGCCGCAATCCCGCATGCGGCGAGCACCTGAGGCCCCAGCACGTTCGTCGCGTCAAACCGCCCGCCAAGCCCGACTTCGACCACGCAGGCATCGGCTGGCGTTCTGCTGAAGGCGAGGAAGGCGGCGGCGATGGTGACTTCGAAGAAACTGGGCGCGAGATCATCGCCAGCATCAAGCACTTCGGCCAGAACTGCGGGCAGATCGGCATCCGAGATCAACTCGCCTGCCAGCCTGATTCGCTCGTTATAGCGCACCAGATGCGGGCTGGTGGTCACATGGACGCGGTAGCCCTCAGCCTCCAGCATCGCGCGCAGGAACGCGCAGACCGAGCCCTTGCCATTCGTACCCGCGACATGAAACACCGGCGGCAGGCGATGATGCGGATTGCCGAGCTGTTCGAGCAATGCAGCAATCGTCTCGAGCCCCAGCCGCCCTTGCGGCACGCTCAATGCGCCGAGCCGGTCAAGCTGCGCCTGCACCGCGGGGCAATCGGAAATGGCGAAGTCTTTCATCGCCGCTCGCGGTGCTAGGCGGCCCGCGCCGGGCTGAGATAACCGAGCAGTGTCGCCAGCTTGCCGCGCAATTCGCCGCGCGGCACGACCATATCGACCATGCCGTGCTTGTGCAGATATTCGCACCCGGCTCGGCAATATGCACATCACCGAGCATGGCATAACTCGCGGTCACGCCGCCGGTCGTGGGATCGGTGAGCACCACGATATAGGGCAGGCCCGCCGCTTTCAGCCGCCGCGTCATCACCGTCGCGCGCGGCATTTGCATCAGGCTCAAAATGCCTTCCTGCATCCGCGCGCCGCCAGCCGCCGTCACCGCGATATAGCCGCAATTGGCATCGATTGCGGCCTGCGCTGCATTGCAGAAGGCATCGCCCACCGCCATGCCCATTGAGCCGCCCATGAAAGTGAAATCCTGCACGCCGACCACGGCCTTGTGCCCTTCGATCGCGCCCAGCGCCGCAGTAAAGGCATCGGGACGCGGGCTTTTCGCGCGCGCTTGCTTGAGCCTGTCGGCATAGCGCTTGGTATCGCGGAACTTGAGCGGGTCTTCGGCAACAGTGGGCGCGGGAAGCAATTGGAAGCCTTCGTCGAGCAATTGCACCAGCCGCTCATCCGCGCTGATCCGCCCATGATGGCCGCAGCGCATGCACACGCTGAGATTGTCGGTATATTCCTTGGCGAACAGCATCTCGTGACAGCGCGGGCATTTGACCCACAGATTGTCGGGCGTTTCACGCTTGTTGCCAAAGGGCAGCGCATTGCGAACACGGGTAAGCCAGCTCATGATCGGGCCCTATCGCGCATTATGTACCGCATCGGCAAGGCTCTTGGTGAGCGCGTGCAGATGCTGAGGCGCGTTTTCGCCGTGCGCCTTGACCAGATCGATCAGGGCCGAGCCGACGACCACGCCGTCCGCGACCCGGGCAATGGCCTCAGCCTGTTCGGGCGTGCGCACGCCGAAGCCGACCGCGACGGGCAGGTCGGAGGAGGCCTTGATCCGCGCAACATTGGCCTCGATGCTTTCGATCGCAGCCTGCTGCATACCCGTGATGCCGGCAACCGAGACGTAGTAGATGAACCCTTGCGACCCGGCGAGCACCTGCGGCAGGCGCTTTGCATCGGTGGTGGGGGTGGCGAGGCGGATCGGGGCAATGCCCTTGGCGCGCAGGGCCGGTCCGAGCGCGTCGTCTTCCTCGGGCGGAATGTCGACGCAGATGACGCCGTCAACGCCCGCTGCTGCGGCGGCCTCGGCGAACCATTCCGGCCCGCGCCGCACCATCGGGTTGGCATAGCCCATCAGCACCAGCGGCACATTGGGATGGCGCAGACGGAACTCAGCGGCGTAGCGCAGCACATCGGCAGTCGTCGTGCCTTTGCCGAGCGAGCGCAGATTGGCTTCCTGAATGGCAGGGCCGTCTGCCATCGGATCGGTGAAGGGCATGCCGAGTTCAATCACATCGGCGCCGGCTTCCACCAGCGCATCGAGATTGGCCGCCGTGTCGCCATCGCCTGCGGTGATGAAGCAGA
>DAIQNS010000038.1:0-12843 GCA_036788315.1 Alteraurantiacibacter sp.
CGCCTCGGGTTCTTCAGCAAACGGCTCCGCCGCGGGTTCTGCGGCAACCGGCTCCGCCTCAGGCTCCAGAACTTCCAGTTCGGCAAGCTCATAAGGCTCGTCCTCGTCAGCCCTCTGGCGCTCGTTCGTTTCGACAAAGGCGGGAGCCATCCTTGCGGGCTGCGGGCCATCCAGACCGTCCTCGCCCAGTTCCTCGCGCGCGTTGATCGGGGAGACGCCGCGCTTTGGCGCATGACTCGCCCGGTAGGCCTGCCGCCCGATCATCAGGCCGAGCACCGCGCCTGCAAGAGTGCCCAGCACGGCAATGGCGATGCGCGCGGTCGTGCCCAAGGGCGGGTTGGCGGCGGCGATCAGTTGCGGCAAACCGCTTGCCGAGACGATGCGTTCAATCAGCACGGTTGGCACCACGAGGCTGCCGAGCCCGATCAGCACTGCAAACCACAGCGCGACAATCAGCGGAAACGCCGGATGCCCGGTCAATTGGTCCATGCTGGATTTGCGTGTTCGTGCCAAGATACCGTCCTAATTCCTGCAATCTGCCGCGTGCCCCGAGAATCAGGCTGCGGCGGCAATTTTTCGATCATGTCTGCGCATTATCAAATCTTGGTAAACATCACGATAATTGCGCGCATTGCGGGTCCAGTCGTGATTTTGTGCAACATGGCGGCGCGCGCGCTCTTTCAGCGCCTCCCATCCCGCCCGGTCGTCGAGCAGGCGCGCGAGTGCATTGGCGCAGGCGAGCGGATCATCGGGCGCAAACAGCACGCCGGTTTCCCCGTCGCGCATCAGTTCGCGGTGCCCGCCGACATTGCTCGCGGCCACGATCTTGCCCTGCGCCATGGCTTCGAGCGGTTTGAGCGGCGTGACCAGATCAGTCAGGCGGATCGCCTTACGCGGATAGGCCATGATGTCGCACAGCGAATAATAGCGTTCGACCTCGCAATGCGGCACCCGCCCGATGAAGCGGATTGCGCTCGCGGCAGGCGATAGGGCTGCCTGCGCCTGCAAAGCCCCGGCCATCGGCCCGCCGCCCACCATGAGCAGCCGTGCATCGCCATGGCGCGCCTGCAGTGCGGGCATGGCCGCGATCAGATCATCGAGACCCTCGTAATCATAAAAGCTGCCGATAAAGCCGATCACCGGCCCCTCGCCAAGCGCGAGTTCGCGCGCCAGCGCATCATCGCGTGGTGGCGGATCGCCGAACAGGCCAAGGTCGACGCCATTGGGCATGATGGTGAGCTTGGCGGTCGGCGTGCCGCGCGCGGCCAGATCGTCTTTCAGGCCATTGCAGATGGTGACCACATGGTCCGCGCCGTGCACCACGTGGTTTTCCAGCGCGCGGGTCATGCGGTAGCGCAGCGAGCCTTCGCTGCCGGTGCCATTGCCCACCGCGGCATCTTCCCAGAATGCGCGGATTTCATAAACAACCGGCAGGCCGAGCCGCCTGCCCGCGCGCAGCGCTGCCATGCCGCACAATGCGGGCGAATGCGCATGCAGCACTGCGGGCTGCCATGCCTTGGCAAATTCCACAATCGCGTCGCTGAGCGCGCCGATTTCCCGCCATTCGCGGATCACCGCAGGGCCGCGCGCTGCGCCCGGCGTGCGCGCGAAAGAGAGCCCATCGCAGCACTCGATGGCAGGGCCAGCCTCGCTATGGCGCAGCGATGTGAGGCCATGTACTGTCAGGCCCGCGGCTTCCTGCCCCTTGAGAATCGCCCTGGTGCGAAAGGCATAGCCCGAATGCATCGGGAGCGAATGGTCAAGCACATGCAGGATGCGCAGCGAAGATGAAGGATCAGGACCGGGGTTCATGACAAAAGCTCCTGCCACATCTTGCTTAACGCGGCGTTTAGGGCTTGTCGCTAAGGCCATGCGCAGCAGGTAAAAATGATCGATGTCCTATCCATTGTGCTCACTCATGGGCTGATCATGCTGCTAGCGTGGCGGCTGCTGGCGCGTGACGATCTCGATACCGATCCCGAATCCGCGATTGCCGATGAGTGCGCGGATGCAGGGAGCAGTGCGGATAAGCGCCCCTGGCTCGTCAATCAGAAGTATCTGCGCCAGTCCGATGGGTGCAAGCGCGATGCGTGATCTTGTCCTGCTCGCCTTTATTGCGGCCGTCCTGTTGATGGGGCTGAAGCGTCCCTTCCTGTGGGTGCTCCTGTATATCTATGTCGATCTGGTGATGCCGCAGAAGATCGGCTGGGGCCTGATCACGAATTTGCAGCTCTCGCTCATCTGCTTTGCAGCAGCATTCGGCGGGTATCTCCTGCTGGACAGCAAGGAGGGCAGCCGGGTCAGTTTTCGCCAGATGCTGATCGTGGCGCTGCTCGCCTGGTGCGGGTTCACCACGCTGGGCGCGGCGTTCCCCGAAGCGGCGCTGGCGAAGTGGGACTGGGTGTGGAAAGCCTTGCTGTTCGCCGCTTTCCTGCCGCTGACCTTGCGCACCAAACTGCGCATCGAAGCTGCCGCGCTGGTCGTGGTGCTGTCGCTCGGCGCGATCATCATCGGCGGCGGGTTGAAAACCGTGGGCGGCGGCGGCGGCTATGATACGCTGCGCCTGCTGGTGCAGGAAAATGCCGGGATCTACGAAGGCTCGATCATCTCGACCGCGGCCATCGCGATCATCCCGATCATCATCTGGCTCGCGCGCGAGGGAACAATCTTCAAGCCGGGCTGGCTGGTGTGGGGCTTTGCCGGGGCGCTGATCTTTGCCTGTCTGCTGATCCCTGTGGGAACATCGGCGCGGACCGGGCTGATCTGCATTGCCGTGCTTGGTGTGCTGCTGATGCGCACGGTGCGCTACCGCTTCCTCTATGCCGCCGGAGCCGGGCTCGCGCTGATGGCGGCGGTTCCGTTCCTGCCGACAAGCTTTGTCGAGCGGATGAGCACGATCACCGGCTTCAGCGAGGACCAATCGGCCTCGACGCGCATCGTGGTGTGGAAATGGACGCTCGACTATGTCGCAGAGCATCCGCTGGGCGGCGGCTTTGACGCCTACCTCGAGAACAGCTTCACTTACGACATGCCCCAAATATCGCGCAGCGATAACAACAAGGTGGTCGACTTCGTTGAAGTCACCGACAGCGCGCGGGCGTATCATTCCTCTTATTTTGAAGTGCTGGGCGAACATGGCTGGCCCGGGCTTGGCATCTTCCTGATGCTGCACGGCCTCGGACTGTGGCAGATGGAAAGCCTGCGCCGCCGATATCGGCGCGATGCGGGACAGGACGCGCGCTGGATCCATTCGCTCGCCAACGCCCTGCAACAGGCGCATGTGATCTATCTGGTCGGCGCAGTGTTTGTCGGCATCGCCTTCCAGCCTTTCGCGTTCAAGATCGTCGGGCTGCAAATCGCCTTGTGGACATGGGTCCGCGTGCGCGAAGCAAAGCGCGTGGAGCCGCCGCTCGCCATGCCTGCAGTCGCCTGAAAGCGCCTGAACGCACCTCTAGCAGCAGCACTCGACATTATCCCGGTCGCGGCCGATAGAGGGCACCGATGGAAAGCGCTGCTGCTCTGGGTCTGGTCGAATTGCTCGGCATTGCCGCGAGCGTGAGCCTGCTTGCGGGCTGGCGGCTTTATCTGGTGGTCGCGGTTACCGGATTGGCGATGCGCAGTGGCCATGTGCCGTTGCCTGAGGAGCTTGAAGTGCTGCAGGCGCTGGCCAATCCTTGGGTTATCGGCATTGCGGCCATTGGCGCTATCGCGGAGTTTTTCGCTGACAAACTGATGTGGCTCGACAGTTTCTGGGATGCGCTCCACACGCTGGTGCGCCCGGTCGGCGGGGCCTTGCTGGCGCTGGCGATTGTCGATCCCGGCGATCCCGCGATGCAGGTGATCGCGTTTCTGCTGGGCGGGGGCGGCGCCTTGATGGCGCATGGCAGCAAGGCGGGCGTTCGTGCGGCGGTGAATACCAGCCCCGAACCTGTCAGCAATGTGCTCGTATCCACCGCCGAGGATGTGGCCAGCATCGGCATCCTTTGGATAGTTTACGAATACCCCGTTGCTGCGGCAGGCATTGCAGCAGTGCTGCTGGCGATTACCATTGCGCTGTTGCTCGCGCTGCGCCGCCTGATCCGCAAGCTTTTCACCCAGAGGAGCAGGCCTGCCCCCCGCGACCTTAGTTGACGCCCGGGTTTGCCCTGATCCATTCCTCGACCACCGGCGCGATCTGGCCGCGCCATTTGCTGCCGTTGAAAATGCCGTAATGCCCGACATTGGGGGCAAGATGGTATTTCTTCTGTGCGAGCGGCAGATGCTCGACAAGGTCAAGCGCGGCGCGCGTCTGGCCGATGCCCGAGATATCGTCTTTCTCGCCTTCGATCGCGAGAATCGCTGTGTCGCGGATCGCATCAGGATCGATCGCCTTGCCCCGGTGAACGAATTCGCCCTTGGGTAGCGTATGTTTCTGGAACACGTGCTCGATCGTCTGCAGATAGAATTCTGCCGTCATGTCGCTGACGGAAAGATATTCGTCGTAGAAATGCTTGGTCGCATCCGCGCTTTCCTGATCGCCGGCATTGAGATGTTTGAACATCTCGTAATGGCTCATCATGTGCGAGGAGAGGTTCATCGAGATAAAGCCCGCGAGTTGCAGGAAGCCGGGATAGACGCGCCGCCCGGCTCCGCGATACTGGTAGGGCACAGTCGCGATGACATTGTTGCTGAACCAGCTGAGCGGCTTTTCCATCGCCAGATCGTTGACGCTGGTGGGGCTGGCGCGGGTGTCGATCGGGCCGCCCATCATGGTCAGGCTGGCGGGGCGGCACGGATCGTTTTCCGCCGCCATAACCGCAGTTGCCGCAAAGGCGGGCACCGAGGGCTGGCAAACCGCCAGAACATGCGTGTTCGGACCGATGAACTGCAGGAATTCGATCAGGTAGTCGATATAATCGTCAAGGTCGAAATGACCCTTGGCAAGCGGCACGGTGCGCGCATCGGCCCAGTCGGTGATGTAGACATCCTGATTTTCGACCAGCCGCGCAACCGTGCCGCGCAGCAAGGTGGCAAAATGCCCGCTCATCGGCGCAACCACGAGCATGGTCGGCGCATCATCGGGCAGCCCTTCGCGGCGGAAGCGGCGCAGATTGCCGAAGGGCTTTTCCATCACCACGCTTTCGGCCACCGGATAATCGGCGCCGCCCACCTTCACCGAGGTAATGCCGAAATCGGGCTTGCCGCGGTCCTCGTAAAGGTGGGCAAACACCTTGAGCGCGCTGGCGACAGCCGGGCCCATACCGAAATATCCGATCGGCAAGGACGGGTTGGACAAGAGTTGCGCGCCGACGGCGGCCATATTGCTGGCTGAGCTCAGCCAGGTCTTCTGCATTTCATAAGCGGAGTATAACAAATGCGATCCCCTGCGGTGCGCCGCGATGGCGGCGCGGTTCAAGAGCGGCTGGCACTTGTGGCTCTGGCCGCGTATTTATCCCGTCATGCAAGCCCTATAAGCATATTGTTGCGCTGCGGCAAAGCCATCCTTTGTCCATACATCTTGGGGAAAGCTTGCCGTTACAGACAGCGAGACGGGTTTGCACTCTTGCACTGATCGGCTAGTGGCGAGGGGCATATGGCATCACGCGCTTCACGATCCGACGTAAAACCGGCCAAGACGCTGGGGCCGCTGAAAATGATTTTCAGTGCGGCCGCGCGTTATCCGGCGATGATTTCGCTGGCGCTGGTCGCGCTGGTGATCACGGCGGCGGCGACACTGGCCATTCCGGCCTATTTCCGCCCCATCATCGACAGCGGATTTGCCCAGGGCGCGGACCCCGACGAAATCGACTACTGGTTTCGCCATCTGCTCGGCATCGCCCTCATTCTGGCGGTGGGGACGGCGTGCCGCTTCTATTTCGTCAGCCTGCTGGGCGAGCGGGTGGTGGCCGATATCCGTTTCGCGGTGCAGCAGAACTTGCTGCGCCTCTCGCCGAGTTTCTTCGAGGAAAACAGCCCCAAGGAAATCTCCAGCCGGATGACCGCGGACACAGCGCAGATCGAGCATGTCGTGGGCACGACGATTTCGGTCGCGCTGCGCAATATCCTCGTGGGGGTGGGCGGGATCATTTACCTGTTCATCCTTGCCCCCGGCCTCACGCTGAGCCTGCTTGTCGCGGTGCCGCTGATCATCCTGCCGATCGTGTGGTTTGGCCGCAAATTGCGCAATGTCAGCCGCGAGAGTCAGGACCGCGTGGCCGATGTCGGCGCCAAGACCTCCGAAGTGCTCGGCGCGATGAAGATCGTGCAGGGCTTCAACCAGGAAAACCGCGAGCTCGGTCGCTTTGCCGCCAGTGTCGAGGCGACGTTCCAGACTGCGCAGCGGCGCATCATGCTGCGTTCGCTCATGACCTTCTGCATCATCTCGCTGATCTTCGGCTCGCTTGTCGCGCTGATGTGGCGCGGCGCCAATCAGGTGGCCGAGGGCGCGCTTTCAGGTGGCACGATTGCCGCTTTCGTGTTTGTCGGCCTGCTGGTGGCAGGCGCATTCGGCGCGCTGACCGAGGTTTACGGCGAATTGCTGCGCGGATCAGGCGCTGCCAGCCGGCTCAACGAACTGCTGCGCGAAGAACCGCTGATTGCCGCGCCCGAGCGCCCGCAGGCGCTGCCGGTCCCGCCGCGCGGGGGGCTCTCGTTCCAGAACGTGACGTTCAGCTATCCCACACGGCCTACCGACACCGCGATCCGCGATTTCACGCTGACGATCGAGCCGGGCGAAACCGTGGCAATTGTCGGGCCTTCGGGAGCCGGCAAATCGACCATTTTCCAGCTTGCCGAACGCTTCTACGATCCGCAGCACGGCACCATCCGCATCGATGGCGTGCCTCTGACTGCAGCCGACCCTGCCGAAGTGCGCCGCCGCATCGCGCTGGTCCCGCAGGAAGGCATTCTGTTTGCAGCGAGCGCGCGCGACAATCTGCGCTACGGTGCGTGGGATGCCAGCGAGGAGGCGATCTGGGATGCGGCGCGCACCGCCAATGCCGAGCGTTTCCTGCGCGATCTGCCGCAAGGTCTCGACACCTTCCTTGGCGAAGGCGGGGCCCGCCTCTCGGGCGGTCAGCGCCAGCGCCTGGCGATTGCGCGCGCCGTGCTGCGCGATGCGCCGATACTGCTGCTCGATGAGGCGACCAGCGCGCTGGATGCCGAAAGCGAACAATTGGTGCAGCAGGCGCTCGAACGGCTGATGCAGGACCGCACCACGCTGGTCATCGCGCATCGGCTCGCGACCGTGCGCGCGGCGGACCGGATCATCGTCATGGAAGATGGCGAGGTCGTCGAGCAGGGCAATCACGCCAGCCTGACCGTGCAAGGCGGCCTTTATGCCCGCCTCGCCGCGCTGCAATTCGACGAGCCCGCCGCCGCCTGAGGATCGGCAAGGCTGCGCGTTGCAGTATGCTTGCGCTGGCGTTCATCCTGATGCAGTAACATGCGAAACAATCTTGGATGGAGCGCTGCCTTTCGCGGGTGGCGCTCTGTTTTCATTCACCTTCATTCTACAGGATCACCCATGCTTCGCGCCTTGCTTGCCACCACTGCAACCGCTGCCCTGATGCTCGCCGCCGCCCCCGCGCTTGCCGATGATCTTGCAGGAGAGGCCGAGCCGGTGCTCGAAGCACCCGAGATGAACCCGGATTTCGGCCCCTGGGGCGTGGCTCTGGCTGAGCTTGATGCGGGCGTCACGCCGGGGGATGACTTCTTCGCTTATGCCAATGGAAAATGGGCGGCGCGCACGGCGATCCCCTCGTTCAAGTCAAGCTTCGGCACGTTCGATGCGCTCGACGAGAAGTCGCGGCGCGATGTCCGCGCACTGGTGCAGGAGCTGGTTGCTGCCGATCCCGCGCCCGGCACCAAGGAACGGCGCATAGCCGATGCTTACACAGCCTTCTTCGATGTCGCGGCGATCGATGCCAGCGGGCTCGCCCCGGCCTATCCCTATCTGACCGAGATTTTCACCGCGCCCGATCTCGACCGACTAGCCGAACTGTTCGCCAAGCCCGGCTATCCCGCGCTGGTGTCAGCCGGAGTGACGGTCGACAGCAAGAACCCCGAAGAGCATATCGTCACGCTGGGCTTTGGCGGCATGGGCTTGCCCGACCGCGATTATTATCTCGTCGATTCGCTCAAGAACATCGAGATTCGCGAGGCGTACAAAAACTATCTGGCTCTCCTGCTGGGCGAGGCCGGATATGCCGATCCGGCTGCGGCGGCGGCATCGGTCTACGCTTTCGAACACAAGGTCGCGCTGCTCGAATGGGACCGGCGCGCGCTGCGCCAGTCCAGCCTCACCTACAATGCGCTTACCCGCGCGGAAGCGCTGGCGCTTGCGCCCGGTTTCCCGCTGGCAACACTGCTCGAAGCGGGCGGATTTGCCGATCAGCAGGGCTTTCTCGCCTCGCAATTGCCGCCTGACGCGGCCGAACTGGAGGAGGCCGGGCTCAGCGCCGAGGAGGCGAGCGCGATGATCGGCGGCGGATTACCGGGAATGATGGAGATGCTGGCCCGCGCCGATCTGCCCACGCTCAAGGCCTGGATGGCCGCGCGCTTCCTCGATAGCTATGCCTCGCGCCTGTCGAGCACGCTCGATGCGGCGAGCTTTGAATTCAATTCGCGCACGCTATACGGTCTTGAAGAGCAGCGCGAACGCTCCGAACGGGCGATTGCGGTGGTCGCAAGCCAGCTCGGCGAACAGCTCGGCGCGCTCTATGTCGAGCGTCACTTCCCGCCCGAAGCCAAGGCGCGAATGGACGCGCTGGTGGATAATCTGCTGCTCGCAATGGGCCAGTTTCTCGATCAGAACGAATGGATGAGTCCGGCGACGCTGGCCGAAGCGCGCGCCAAGCTTGCTACCTTCATCCCGCTGATCGGCTATCCGGAGGAATTCGACGATTATGACGGCCTCGCGATTCGCGCGGACGACCCGCTGGGCAATGCGATCCGCGCGGCGGCATGGGCAAAGGAAGATTCGCGCAGCCGACTGGGCACGCCTGTCGACAAGCGCGAATGGTTGCTCCTGCCGCAAACGGTGAACGCCTATTACGCGCCCAATTTCAACCAGGTCGCCTTCCCCGCTGCCATCCTGCAACCGCCGCTCTTCAATCTGGCCGCCGACGAGGCGGTCAATTACGGCGCGATCGGCGCGGTGATCGGGCATGAGATTGGCCACGGTTTTGACGATCAGGGCTCGCGCTACGATGCCGCAGGCGCACTGCGCGACTGGTGGCAGGCCGAGGACCGCGCGCATTACGATGCGCAGGCGGACAGGCTGAAGGTGCTGATCGAGCAATATTGCCCGGTCGAGGAAGCCGACGGCAAATTGTGCCTCAAGGGTGATCTCTCGATCGGCGAGACGATGGGCGATGTGGTTGGCCTGCAAATGGCTTACCGCGCCTATCGCATTTCGCTGGGCGGAGAGGAGGCGCCGGTGCTTGACGGGCTGACGGGCGATCAGCGCTTCTTTCTTGGCTATGCGCAGAACTGGCGCGGCAAGATGCGGCCCGAGGCGCTGCGCCAACGCCTGCTGACCGCGTACCATCCGCCGGCGGAGTTTCGCCTCAACAATTCGGTGCGCCATCTGGATGCCTGGTACGAGGCGTTCGGGGTCGGGCCCGGAGATGCGCTCTATCTCTCACCCAAGGACCGCGTCCAGATTTGGGAATAAGCGGCAATCGCACGTATGCTGCGACTGCGAAGGCTTGACTTCGCAATCGGGCATGCGATTGCAAACGCTGACCAATCGGGACCACACCGCATGACTTTCCTCGAGATGCTGATCCTTGCCATTGTTCAGGGGGTCACCGAGTTCCTGCCGATTTCCTCCTCGGGGCATTTGATCCTTGTCCCGGTTTTCACCGGCGCAGACGATCAGGGCCCGATGATCGACATTGCGGTGCATGTCGGTTCGTTGCTCGCGATCATGGCCTATTTCTTCAAGGATGTGGCAGGGCTTGCCAAGGGCGGGCTGGCGACTGTCGGAATTGGCCATGCGCCGCAATACAAGCACCTGTTCTGGTGGATTGCGCTGGGCACGATCCCGGCGGTGCTGTTCGGCCTCGCGATCAAATCGGGCGCGCTCAATGGCTTTGCGCAAAGTGTGTTCGGCCTTGCCATTGTCGACAATGATCTGATGGCCTCGCTGCGCCTCACTGACCTGATTGCCTTCAACCTCATTTTCTACGGTATACTCCTCGGAATTGCCGACAAGTTCGGCAAGGAAGACAAGAAATTCGAGGACATGACCTGGCGCCACGGCCTGCTCGTCGGCGCGGCGCAGGCGCTGGCTTTGATCCCCGGGACGAGCCGTTCGGGCGTCACGATGACAGCGGCACGCGCGCTGGGCTATGGCCGCTACGAATCGGCGCGTTTCTCTTTCCTTCTGTCGATCCCCGCGGTCGCCGGGGCAGGCGTGTTGATCGTGCCCGATCTGCTCGCAGCACCGGGCGATCTGCTGATCGAAGCGTTGATCACCGGCGCCCTCACCTTTGTTGCGGCTTTTGCGACTATGGCTTTCCTGATGAATTTCCTCAAGAAAGCCTCGATGATGGTCTTTGTGATCTACCGCATTGCCATGGGCGTTGTGCTGCTCTGGCTGTTCTGAGCCAGATATACAGCGCCAGCTTTCCGCTTATCGCGAACTTCGGAACTTTCGCTTGCCGCAGCCGGTTAAGCTTGTGACGGGCGCAATTGGTATGGATTATGGGACTGATTTTCTTGATAGTGGCAGGAGGCGCGCTGGGATGGCTCGCTGCCTTCATTGTCAATGCTTCTGGTTGGCGTGAGGTCCAACTCAACATCGCAAGCGGTGTTGCCGGATCGCTGCTCACCGGCCTTGTCGTCAGCCCGCTGTTCGGGAGCGGCGACCTGATCTCGGGCCAATATAGTATTGAAGCGCTGGCGATAGCGATGCTGGGCGCGATTGCTGTCCTCACCTGCGTGAACTGCTTGCGCCAGCGGGAACCGGGTTAGAGGAGGCGTGTTGACCCTGTATCCAAGCGATGCCGCAGCAGGCGGCGTTGCCGGACAACTCCATTAAGGGGGATGACCATGAAGAAGATTTTTGCAACCGCTTCGGCCGCAGCGCTTGGCCTAACCCTGGCCGGCTGTGACAGCCCGGCTGAAGACCCTGCCGACAACCCGATGGCAGATCCGAGCGAGCAAAATGTCGAAGTTGTCGAGGACCATGTCGAAGCGCTGGAAGATGATGGCCTGATTACCGAAGATACCGAGGACATGATGATGGATCAGTCCGAAGAACAGGCCCAAAGGCTCGAAGAACGTCGCGATGCCATCGAGGAAGATCTCGATACGCAGATGTAATCGCGCCGCTCCACCAGTTTACAAGGGCCGGTTCCGCGAGGAGTCGGCCCTTTTGCATGGCCAGAGAGCTTCTCGCAGGGCTCCGGGGGAGTTTGCCTTACGGTGTTTCGGAAGCCTCGCCCGTTTCTGCGCTCTCTTCCTCATCGTCGCGCGTTGCAAGCATTGCCTCGGCATCCGCCAGCGCCTGAATTTCGCCCTCGCCTGCCTCGCCCGGCGCTTGTGCGGCTTCATTGCTCCCACATGCTGCAAGGCTCGCGCCAGCGGCCAGCATAATGAGCGCTTCCAGCGTGCCCGCGCGCCTCACTGCCCGCTATCGTCTACGAACTCGGCGTCTTCTTCCAGCACGGCTGTAGCCGCTTCGGCCGCTTCGGCGGCATCGAGGGCTTCATCTTCGACACTGTTCATTTCGGCTTCGAGAGCAGCATCGGCAACCGGATCCGGCGCGCCGTCCATGGCGGCATCGGCGGGGAATTCGACATTCTCGGCGGTGGCTTCGTCCGAAGCGTCCTGCGCTCCGCCGCAAGCGGCAAGGAAGCTGGTGAGGGCAATGAGAGGAACAAGGGCTTTGCGCATGATGTGAGGGCCTTTGCTGGAGGTTTGTGCCAAAACTTTCATTGGAATTATCCTAGCCGCCCAACACTGGCGTGGAAATGGTGCATTTGACGCTTTGTCGCGGGCGCAGAACCTGTCAGGCACCTGGGCGATGTCGCTCAACTCCCTGCAAGACGAAACCCCGCTTTCCGCCGCGCGCGAGGAATTGCGCCGGGTGTTCGGTTTCGAAGCTTTCCGCGGGGTGCAGGAGCAGGTGATCGCGCGCGTGCTGGCGGGCGAGCCGAGCCTTGCCATCATGCCCACAGGCGCTGGCAAATCGCTGCTTTATCAACTGCCTGCCACCATGCTGGAAGGCACGGTGCTGGTCATTTCGCCGCTCATTGCGCTGATGCACGATCAATTGCGGTCCGCGCGAGCGAACGGCATTCGCGCCGCCGCCCTGACCAGCGCTGATGCCGACTGGCGCGAGACGCAGGACGCTTTGCGCCGGGGCGAACTCGATTTGCTCTATGTCGCGCCCGAACGCGCCAGCCAGCCGCATTTCCGCGAGCTCATCAGCGGCGTGAAGCTGGCACTCATCGCGGTCGACGAGGCGCATTGCGTATCCGAATGGGGCCATGATTTCCGCCCTGACTACCGCCAGTTGCGCGGCTTCATGGATGCGCATGGCAAGGTGCCGCGCCTTGCGCTCACCGCCACGGCGGATGCGCGCACCAGAGCCGATATCCTCACCCAGCTTGGCCTGCCCGACGAGGCGTTGATCGTCGCCGGGTTCGACCGGCCCAATATTCACTACGCGATCCGGCCAAGGGAAACGCCCGCGCGCCAGCTTGCGCAATTGATGGCCGAGGTGCCCGGGCCGGGCATTATCTATGCGCCCACGCGCCGCAAGGTCGAACAGCTTGCCGAAGATCTCGCCCGCGCGACGGGCCGCGAGGTGCGCCCCTATCACGCCGGGCTCGAGCCGGATGTGCGCGCACG
>DAIQNS010000039.1:0-6084 GCA_036788315.1 Alteraurantiacibacter sp.
CTCGAGGAGCAGGGGATCGACCAGACAATCCTCGATCCGCGCGCGACATGGTCCGATCCGCAAGCCTATGATGCGACTGCGGAAAAGCTGGTGCAATTGTTCGTCGACAATTTTGCCGAGTTCGAAGCGCATGTCGATGCCGAAGTGCGCGAGGCTGCGCCCTCGGCTGCGTGACGCAAATCAACCGGCAAAACCGTCTTTTCATTTTCACGCGCGCGGCCTAGCTTGCCCTTCAGAGGGTAGGACAGGAGACACGGAAATGAGCTTGCTTGACGGAATTCTCAAGAACATCGGCGGAGCGCCTGATGATGTCGTCAATCTGGCCGCCAAGGTCGGGCTTGACCCTGCGATGGTCGAGAAGGCGATCAGTGTTCTTGGCCAGACGCACCAGATGCAAGGCGACACAGTCGAACTGGCCGCTGCCAAGACCGGGATCGATGCAGGCGCATTGTCCAAGATCGTCGAACAGATCGGCGGCGAAGGCTCGCTGACCAAGTTTGCCGGAATGCTCGACCGGGATGGCGACGGCAATCCGCTGAACGATATTGTCGGAATGGCCGGCAAGTTCTTCGGCAAGAAATAAGCTCAAAGAGGCAAAGCACCAAAGGGCTAATGCGCGTGGTGTCCGCCATGGTCGCCATGCGGTAGCCCTTTGGTCAGGGGCGCAGCGAGTTCCATCTCGGGCTTGTTGTCGACCAGAGGGGTGGAGGTGCCTTCCTCGACCCCGTCGAGGCTGCCGAGAAGCCGGCTGGCAAGCTGCGAGGGGCCGCCGCGATGCGGATCGGCAGCCAGCCGCTCCAGATAGACGCGCGCAAGCCCGATCTTGCCTTCATACGCCAGCATATGTGCGACTTCGAGCGATAGCCCCTGATCGAAGGGGGCCAGCTGCGAGGCGCGTTCAAGCGCATGACGAGCGAGCTCGGGCGCTGATTCGCCGCGATAGGAGAAGCTGCGGTAGTAATAGATCAGCGGCAGCGGGTGGTCCGTCTCCAGTGCATTTAGCGCCTGAAACGGCTTCATCGCGGCGGAGAAAGCTTCGTCGATCGCTTCCCGGTCAGCCGCTTCGGCGAGGCGGAACATGGCATAGCCCTTCTGCACGAGCGCGTTCTTCGCGCTGGCGTCGAGCGCCAGGGCGCGGTCGGCCGCGGCAATCGCCTGCTCATCATTGCCCGCATCGTATTCCGCTTCTGCCAAGGCTTCGAGCACGCCGGGATCATCGGGAAAGCGTTCGGCCACGGCCCGGATTTCCGGCAGGATTGCGAGCGCCTCCTCCTCGTCCACGCCGCGTTTGGAACGGATCTTGAGCGGCAGGACCGCATTCATGCCCGCGCTCAACGTGGTGATCGTGGTCGGGCCCGGCTTGATCCAGTCGGCGGGCAGGTTGAGCGAAGTCATGCGCGATTGGCGCAGATAGGAATCAAGCTCACGGTCGAGCCGGTCAAGATCGCCGAACACCGCATTGGCCGCTTCGAGCGAGCCTGCGCCTGCCGAAATCGCCCGAAGATAGGCCGAGAGCTGGCCCTTGCGCTCCTGCGAAAAGGTCAGGAAATGATAGAGCGTCCACGCCCGCCCGTAAAATGCGTCGTACCGTTCCGGGTTGCGCGCGGAGAAATCGTCGGGCGCAAGGAGTTCGCGGATCGGCACATCATCGATCACCGAAAGCTCATATGAGCGGTGCATCGCTGGAAGGCCGATCTTCACCCCGCCATCGCTGGGGAACTGGGCGGAGGCGAAGAACTCCGCCGCGCCTTCGTCGACCCATTTGGGCCAGGCAAACACGGTCGAGGAAATGAGATAATGGTGCGTGTATTCGTGCAGCAGCACGATCATCGAGAAATCGAGTTCGCGCGTGCTGGCGCTCACATCGGGCACGAAAGCGAAGGAGCCGCTGGCGCGCGGGGTATAAAAACCGGCGACGCGGCTGCTGCCCGCAAGCTTGCTGATCTCGCGTGCCGAACCCACAACGAAAATCGTCAACCGTGCCGAGGGGCTGGGCTTGGGAACCTCACGTGGCAGGAGCAGGGCCATCGCGGAATGATACCGCTCGAGCATTTGCGAGAATTTCTCGACATCCTTCACCTTGTCATCGGCATAGATGATGAAATGATCGCTTTCCGCACGCAGCCATTCGGCCTGTGCGGGAACGGACAGACAGGCCGCGAGACAGAAGAAACCGATGAGGCCGGCGGTGGCTCGTGCAGGAAATCTCATCAGCCGAGCCTAATTGCACATTGAAATAATGCAAAAAGAAATTGCGCGACAATGGTCTGGTCAGATTTGACGAGTGGCGCACTGGCGAAATGCGGACCTGCGCGCTATTGCCACGTGATGTTCGATGTCATCCTCTCGCTCGTCATGCTGTGCGCCTTGGCGCTGCTAGCGGGCGGCACCTATCTGCTGGTCAAGGGTGTGCGCAAGCAGGGCGTGCTGATGATCGTGCTGGCGCTGGTGATGGTGGCCAATGCGGCGATCTGGGTCATTCCCGATAGCGAGGGCGGCAGCCCGCTTGAACAGGCCGCCGCCGGTTCGCAGAGCGATTAGTTCGGGATCTGCCAGGTGACGACGCCCGAATAGCTGCCCACGCTGGGCTTCGCATCGCCATTCTTGGCCGGATCGAACCGCGCGCGCCGCTCGATATGGGTGCAAGTCGCCCGGTCAAGGCCCGCATGGCCGGTGCTCGCGGTGATCTCGCAGGCGTTCACGCGGCCGCTGCTGTCCACCACAACACGGTAGCGCGCGGTCCCTTCATGGCCGAGGCGCAGATCGCGCGCGGGATAATCATCGGTCGAGATCCAGTTCTGCGCGTTGCGCGGTACCGGCGCGGTGGGCGAGAAGGTCGGGCCCGGTCGCGGCGGCAGTACAATCGGATCGCGCGGCGGAGTGGGCACACGGATGGTGTCCATCGGCGGATCGAGTGGCGGGAGCGTGATGACAATGTCGCTCGGTGTGGTCAGATCGATGAGCGGCTCGGGCGCAGTCTGGTGGGAAGTCTGCTTTATCGGGTCCTGCTGCGCCTCGACCGGTTCAGGCGGCGGGGGCAGCGGATCGCTTTCGATGAGGACGCCTGTGGGATTGGGAACAGGCGGAGCCACGCTGATCGTCACGCTGAGCGCGGCGACCAGCCCCAGCCCGACAGCCGCATGAATTCCGCCAACCACCAGCATTGATCCGGCCCGGGCCCGGGGGTCCGTCTGTGCATCTGTGTAAGCCATGCATCCATCTCCTCTTTGAGTGAGATGTTATGACATAACCCATTTGTCGGTGCTTGCAAATGAAACAATCATCCGCAACCTGAGCCGCGGCTGGCGCATCAGTTCAGCTGATCGGGCAGGAGGGATTAAGCCTGAAATCGAGATAATTGTCGACTGCGGCCATCAGCTCTTCCTGCTCATTCTCGAAGAAATGGTTCGCGCGCGGGATTTCCTCGTGATGGATGGTGATGTGCTTTTGCGTGCGCAGCTTGTCGACCAGCTTCTGCACCGCAATCGGCTGAACCACGGTATCGGCGGTGCCCTGAATGAAGATGCCCGAAGCGGGGCAGGGGGCAAGGAAACTGAAATCGTACATGTTGGCGGGCGGCGCAATCGAGACAAAGCCGCGAATTTCCGGGCGGCGCATCAGCAATTGCATGCCGATCAGCGCGCCGAAACTCACGCCAGCGACCCAGGTCGTCTGCGCTTCCTCGTGAATCGATTGCACCCAATCGAGCGCGCTTGCCGCATCGGACAATTCGCCAATGCCATTGTCGAAGCTGCCCTGGCTCTTGCCTACGCCGCGAAAATTGAAGCGCAAGGTGGCAAATCCGCGATCGGTGAAGGTCTTGTACAGGCGCTGCACAATCCGGTCGTTCATCGTTCCGCCGCCCTGCGAATGCGGATGCAGGATCATGGCCACGGGCGCGCGCGGACGCGGACCGGGCGAGTAACGACCTTCAAGACGGCCTTCAGGGCCGGGGAATATAACGTGAGGCATGGACAATACGCTCTGATCAGATGGGCCGGAATCACGCGGCTGGCGCGCAGCAAGTGGGCGGCTATATAGGGATTATGCCAGCTTTCGCAATTCTTTCGCCATGAGCCGCATCTATCTGGATCATGCCGCCACTTCGCCGCTCAGGCTGGAAGCGCGCGCGGCGATGGAGGAGGGCTTTGGTATCTGGGCCAATCCCTCAAGCCCGCATGCCGATGGACGCCGCGCCAAAGCCGCGCTGGAAGATGCGCGCGAGCGGGTGAAGGCTTCGCTGGGGTGGACCGGCGAAGTGATTTTCACCTCCGGGGCAAGCGAGGCGCTGGCGCTGGGGATGGGCCGGGCCAAGGTGCAGCGCAGGATCATCAGCGCGGTGGAGCATGACGCAGTGTTGCGCGCCGCGCCCGATGCCGAAATGTTTTCGCAGGATGCCGCACCGGGCGATGGCGCGCTGATCGCCGTGCAGCATGTCAATCCGGAAACAGGCACGATCAATCCGGTTAGCGATATGGCGCAAGTGGTGCGCAAGGCTGGCGCGCAATTGTTGTCTGATTGTTCACAGAGCGGGGGCAAGCTCGCTTTGCCCGATGCCGATATGCTGGTGATCTCGGCGCACAAGTTCGGCGGGCCGGTGGGCATTGGCGCGCTGCTCCTGCGTGATTTCGCAATGCTCGAGCCGACCGGCGGGCACGAGCGCGGCTACCGCGCGGGCACTGAGAACCTGCCGGCTGTCATGGGCATGGCGGCGGCTCTGGAAGCGGGCGAATGGGCGCTTTCAGCAGCACAGCGGGCAAGTTTTATCAGCGGTTTGGGCGATGATGTTCTCAAGCTGGGTGAGCAGGCGGATTATATCATCCCGCTCGTTCATCGCGCCATGAGCGCGCAGGCGCTGGTGATCCGGCTCGACGCGATGGGCTTTGCCGTTTCGGCGGGCAGCGCGTGCTCCTCGGGTACGTTGAAGCCGAGCCGGGTGCTTGCGGCCTTCGGGGTGCCGGACGACGTAGCGCGGCGGACAATCCGGGTCAGCCTCGGCTGGAACACCACGCCCGAAGAACTCGATGCCTTCGCCGATGCATGGGCCAGCCTCCAATAGCTCGCCTCCAAAAGAATGCCGCACATCCTGAGCTTGTCGAAGGATTGTCCTTTCTTTCTTGAAGTGCCCGGAAAGACAATGCAGCCCTTCGACAAGCTGAGGGCGAGCGGTTAAGGTCGGTTGGCATGATCTATCTCGATTATCAGGCCACCACTCCGCTCGCGCCCGAGGCGCGCGATGCGATGCTGCAATGGCTCGACGGGCCCGGGGGCACCGGTTTCGGCAATCCGCACAGCCCGCACAAGCCGGGCCGGATGGCCGCAGCGGCCGTCGAACTCGCGCGCGCGCAAGTCGCCGCGCTGTTCCCGCCCGGCGGGCAGGTGATCTTCACGAGCGGCGCAACCGAAGCGATCAATCTTGCCATGAGAGGCGCGCCGGGCGAGGGCGCAATTGCCGTCAGCGCGATCGAACATGCCGCCGTGCTCGATACAGCGCAGGCCCTGCGCCGCGCGCATATCCTCGCTGTCGATAGCGAGGGGATTTGCGATGTGGGCCAAGGTTTGCCCGATGGTACTTCGCTCGTCGCGGTGATGCATGTCAACAACGAGATCGGCACGATCCAGCCCACGCTGGAGTGGCATCGCCGCGCGAAAGAAGCCGGCGCGCTGTTCCTGTGCGATGCGGTTCAGGCTTTCGGCAAGATCCCGCTCACCGGCGCGGACATGATCGCGGTTTCGGCGCATAAGCTGCACGGCCCCAAGGGGGTGGGCGCCTTGTGGCTGCGCGATGGGCTTGCGCTTGCGCCGACACAGACCGGCGGGGGACAGGAAGCGGGCTTGCGCTCGGGCACACTGAGCCCGGCGCTGTGCGCAGGCTTTGGCGCGGCGGCGCAGCTTGCAAGAGAGCGCATGGAAGCGGACGCAGCGCATATGGAAACCTTGTGGAGCCGCGCGCGCGAACTGTTCGCCGGATGGGATCTGAACGGGAGCGCGCAGGCGCGCTGGCACGGCAATCTCAGCCTCTGCAAACCCAGGCTCGATGTGGCGCGGCTGATGAGCGATTGCCGCGAGATCGCCTTTTCCGCA
>DAIQNS010000039.1:6094-9766 GCA_036788315.1 Alteraurantiacibacter sp.
GGGCCGGGCGAGCCATGTTCTCAAGGCCATCGGCCTCAGCGAAAAGGCAGCAAAATCGTCAATTCGGCTGGGATTTGGACGCTATACTGAAATAAGTCACCTTGAAGACGCAGCGAAAACCCTTATTGATGCTGCGATGCAACAAAGGGTTTGACGAGAGCCATTGTGAAGCGAGGGGGTTTAGCCATCAAAGTCACTTTCATCACGCGCGACAAGTCCCGGCTCACCGTGGAAGCGGAACCGGGCGACAATCTGCTGCGCGTCGCTCAGGCAGCGGGAATGCCGCTTGAAGGGACATGCGAGGCGCAAATGGCCTGTTCCACCTGTCATGTGATCGTGGGCAAGGACTGGTTCGGCAAACTTCCTGAAGCGCGGGAAGAGGAGGAGGATATGCTCGACCTCGCCGCCGATGTGCAGGTGACAAGCCGTCTTTCGTGCCAGATCGATTTGAGCCCGGAACTGGACGGGATCGAAATTGCGATCCCGGAAGAAAGCCACAACGCGCAAGGGTTCTGAAGCTTAGCGCGGGCGAATTCCCCCCATTTGGGCAATCAACTCATCGCCGCTTCTTTGCGGCTGCTGGATGACTGCCCCAGCGCATCAATCACCGCCTGCGAGAAGGCGGGAATGTCATCGGGATTGCGACTGGTGATAATATTGCCGTCGATCACAACTTCCTTGTCGACGACCTCGGCACCGGCATTGCGCAGATCGGTGCGCAGGCTCGGCCAACTGGTCATGGTGCGCCCATCGACAATACCAGCTTCGACAAGCAGCCACGGGCCGTGGCAGATCGCTGCGATCGGTTTGTCGGCCTCGGCAAAATCACGGATGATCCGGATGGCGCCCTCTTCCATGCGCAGGCTGTCGGGATTGATCTGGCCGCCGGGCAGAACAAGCGCATCGAAATCCGCTACGTCGACTTCATCGAGCGTCATGTCCACTTTGACCGGGTCGCCCCATTCCTTGTTCGAAAAGCCGCGAATTTCGCCGTCATTGGGACTTGCGACCACAGCGTCGAATCCGGCCTGTTCGAAACTGGCTTTGGGCTTTTCGAGCTCGGACTGTTCGAACCCGTCGGTCGCGAGGAACAAAATTTTCTTGGGCATTGCAAAACTCCTTGGATAATCCCTTGTTTTTCCCATGCTCGGGCAACGGGGCGCGAGGTTCGTTTGTTCCTTGTTGTCCGGCGGGGCGTGGGGATGGTAGGGCGAGACGCACAGGGCCGCGCAAACCGGGCGTCCCTACAGCCGGAAAGTCCCTTCATGCGTGCCAGAGTTGACCGGATCGTTTCTGCGCGCTGGTTCGAAACCTTCATTATTGCTGTGATCGTGATCAACGCGATACTGCTCGGGCTCGAGACCGTGCCCGGCGTCATGGCGCGCTATGGCGGGATCATTGCCGCGCTCGACCGGTTGGCCATCGCCATCTTCACGGTCGAGATCGCGCTCAAGCTGTTTGCCTGGCGGCTCAGCTTCTTTCGCAATGGCTGGAACTGGTTCGATCTGATCATCGTTGCGGTCGCGCTCGTTCCCGCAGGGCAGCAATTCAGCGTGCTGCGCGCCTTGCGCATTCTGCGCGCGCTCAGGCTCATCTCGGTGGTGCCGAGCATGCGCAAGGTCATCGTCGGCCTGTTCAGCGCGATCCCGAGCATCGCCACTGTGATCGTGATGCTGCTTTTGCTGTTCTATATCAGCGCGGTAATGGCGACCAAGCTGTTCGGCGGGGCGTTCCCCGAATGGTTCGGCAATCTGGGCCTCTCGCTCTATACGCTGTTCCAGATCATGACGCTGGAAAGCTGGTCGATGGGGATTGTGCGGCCTGTCATGGAGACATTTCCCTATGCCTGGCTGTTCTTCGTGCCGTTCATCCTGCTCACCAGTTTCATCGTGCTCAATCTGTTCATCGGTGTGATCGTCAATGCCATGGCCGAGGCGACGGGCGAGGAGGCGCATTCCGAACGCGAGGAAATCCTCTCCGAGCTTCGCGCCCTGCGCCAGGATGTGGCGGCCTTGCGCGAGAAACCGGGCGAAAACTGACGGAACTTGTGGAAAGCGCTCTCCACCCCGGCGGCTGCGCTTGCTAGGGCACTTGGCTCATGCCCGATATAGCCACGCCCGAGAACGATCCCGCCGACGCGATTGTTGATACGCCTTTCGATAGCGCGCTGTCCGAGCGCTATCTGGTCTATGCGCTGTCCACCATCACCGCGCGCTCGCTCCCGGATCTGCGCGATGGCCTGAAGCCGGTGCATCGCCGCCTCTTGTGGACCATGCGCCAGCTCAAACTCGACCCGAGCAATGCCTTCAAGAAAAGCGCCCGCGTGGTGGGCGAGGTGATCGGCAAATACCATCCACATGGCGACACGGCGGCCTATGACGCGATGGTCCGGCTCGCGCAGAACTGGACGCTGCGCTATCCGCTGGTCGAAGGACAGGGCAATTTCGGCAATATCGACGGCGATAATGCCGCCGCCTATCGCTACACCGAAGCGCGGCTGACGCGCACGGCCATCCATCTGATGGAGGGGCTGGACGAAGGCACGGTCGACTTCATCCCGACCTATAATGGCGAAGAGCAGGAACCCGAGCTGATGCCCGGCCTGTTCCCCAATCTGCTCGCCAACGGATCGAGCGGGATCGCGGTTGGCATGGCCACCTCGATCCCATCGCACAACGCCGCCGAAGTGATCGATGCAACGCTCGAGCTGATCGACAATCCGCATGTCGAACATGCCCGGCTCATGGAGCTGATGCACGGTCCCGACTTCGCGACGGGCGGGCTGATCGTCGACAGCGCGGCGAGCATTGCCAATGCTTATGAAACGGGGCGCGGCTCGTTCCGGGTGCGCGGGCGGTTCCATGCTGCCGAGGCATCGAGCGAGGAGGACCGCGAGGCCGGGATCGAGCGGCACAAGGGCGGCGGATATCAGCTCATCATCAGCCAGATCCCCTATCAGGTGCCCAAGGGCAAGCTGATCGAGCAAATCGCCGCGGCGATCGGCGACCGGAAACTGCCGATCCTGGAAGATGTGCGCGATGAAAGCGATGAGGACATCCGCATTGTCCTCATCCCCAAGAGCCGCAATGTCGACCCGGACCTGCTCAAGGAATCGCTTTACAAGCTCACCGATCTGGAAACGCGCTTCAGCCTCAATCTGAACGTGCTCGATGCGACGAGAACGCCGCTCGTCATGGGGCTGAAGGAGCTGCTCGGGCACTGGGTGGCAGCGCAGATCGACATTCTGCAACGCCGCACGCAGCATCGCCTCGCCAAGATCGCAGACCGGCTGGAGCTGCTTGAAGGCTATATCATCGCTTTCCTCAATCTTGACCGGGTGATCCAGATCATCCGCACCGAGGATGAGCCAAAGCCCGTGATGATGGCCGAATTTGCGCTAACCGACCGGCAGGCCGAGGCGATCCTCAACATGCGCCTGCGCTCCCTTCGCAAGCTTGAGGAAATGGAGCTGCGGACGGAGAAGGACAAGCTGCTGGCCGAGCAGGAGGAGCTGGAAAAGCTGCTCGCCTCGCCTGCGCGCCAACGCACAAAGCTGAAGCGCGACCTGACCAAGCTGCGCGCCGAATATGGCCCCGACACCGCCATCGGCGCGCGCCGCACGACCATTGCCGAGGCCGCGCCGACAATCGAATTCAGTATGGATGCGATGAT
>DAIQNS010000039.1:9776-11637 GCA_036788315.1 Alteraurantiacibacter sp.
GACGGTTGTCCTCAGCCAGAAGGGCTGGGTGCGCGGGGCGCGTGGCCATGTTGATCTGGGCAAGGATGGCTGCGGCGATTTCAAATACAAGGAAGGCGACGGCCCCGCCTTTGCGCTCCATTGCCAGACGACCGACAAGCTGTTGCTGGTGGGGGATGACGGGCGCATCTTCACGCTGGGCGCGGACAAATTGCCCGGCGCGCGCGGCTTTGGCGAGCCGGTGCGCAATGTGCTCGATATCGATGCTGGCGCGCAGATCATGGCGCTCGTGGTGCACGAGGCGGAGGCGCGGTTGCTGCTCGCCAGCACGATCGGCAAGGGCTTCGTGGCACAGACCGCCGAATTGCTTGCCGAAACGCGCAAAGGGCGCCAGGTGGTGAACCTCAAGCCGGGCGCGAAGCTGATTGTGGCGCGGCCGATCGGCAAGGCGCATGACAGCGTCGCGGTGGTCGGCGAGAACCGCAAGCTGGTGGTCTTTGCGCTCGATGAAATGCCCGTGATGACGCGCGGGCAGGGCGTGGCCTTGCAGCGTTACCGCGATGGCGGCTTGTCCGATGCGATCACTTTCACGCTTGCCGATGGCCTGTCATGGGCCATGGGCGGCGAGAGCGGGCGCACGCGCACCGAGAACGAGATCGGCATGTGGAAAGTCGCACGCGGTGCGGCCGGACGGCTCCCGCCCTCGGGCTTTCCGAAAGACAACCGCTTCAGCTAGGCCAAAAAAAGGCCGGCAAGGATCGCTCCCGCCGGCCTGATTTTGCGACTACCGCTTATCAGCTTGCGACCTTGGCAGCTTCCATGGCCTCGAGGATTGCGGAAAGTTCGGCCAGCACCATGACGGTGCCCTCGCCATCAACGGCAAACAGATCCTTGGGCAGCGTGAGCGGTGTTTCCTCGTAAGTCAGCACAATTGCTTCGGCTTCGATGGTTTCAATGGTGCCGAGCGGCTGCGCATCGACGGTGACCACCGGAGCGCCTTCAACCAGCGCGGCAGCAAGCATGGCCTGCCGCTGGGCAACCATCTCGTCCATCATCGCATTGACTTCGGCCTGCGTAGTATTGACCGACCATATGCCATCAGCTTGCGCAAACATATCCGGGCCGAGCGGCACCTGATGCGTGCCGGTATCGAGCACGACGGTGGTGCCATCGTTCGCGCTGATCGTCCCAACGACATTGCCGTCATTGCCCATGATGCTGGCGCCCACGTCCTGTGCCATCGCAGGCGTGGCAAGGGCGACGGCGGCGAATGCAGCAGCGGCGGTGATAGTCTTGAAACGCATAGATAATTCCTTTTCATTCGCGACGCGGCGCACGCGGCACGAGCATTGAAACATCCGACAAATGCCGGATTCGAAAGACCGGGGGCACACCTCGCACGCGAGGAAGACACACAGGGCATCAATCGATGCCAAACCCGGCAGTAACAGCTCACAAATCAGCTGTTTAGCTGTTCACAATGTAAGCGCAGGCAGATTGCGCTGCTGTTAATGAATTAAGCAGGGTTCAGAAATTGTGCAAGTGCGAGCTTAGCGCATTTCGTCGGCAAGAATTTGCTCGACACGCGCACGATCCGGGAAGCCCTCGGCGATCCAGCGCTTCTCGACCGTCTGCAGAATCCGCGCAACTTCAGGCCCGGCAGCGACCCCGCGGGCGACAATTTCGCCGCCTTTCAAAGGGAATAGCGGCGGATTGAAGCCGTTTAGCGGGGTGCATGCGCGGCCAGCCAGAAGCAGCATGTCGCGTGCAGCAGCAACGCCATGGCGATAGGCCAGAGCGCGCGGATCCTGACCATCATTCGCTGCGATCAGCCGTGCGGCGAGCAAGGCCAGCCGTTTGCGCTGCACATTGGAAAGGCGCA
>DAIQNS010000039.1:11647-12328 GCA_036788315.1 Alteraurantiacibacter sp.
GGCGGCGCAACGGCTCGGGCGCGGCGCCTACCGCATTTTCATGCGCCTGCAAGCTTTCGAGCGCCGCAAGCTCGCGCGCACCCGCTTCGGGCATGATCACGGCAAGGACGCCCGCCTGCGCCATGCGCGCGATGGTCTGCGCGGGCGAAGGCAGCGCGAGCAGCGCGAGCAATTCCATCGCCACGCGTTCGCGGCTCAAGCCCTTGAGCGTGGGCGCGAGCCTTGCGCAGGCTTCTTCCGCCGCTTCGTCTAGCTCGGCGCCGAAGCGCGCCTGAAACCGGAAATAGCGCAGGATCCGCAAATGATCCTCGGCAATGCGCTCGCCTGCATCGCCGATGAAGCGCACGCGGCGCGCCTCCAGATCATCGAGCCCGCCGAAATAGTCGCTGATAGCGAGCGTCTCGGGGTGCGCATATAGTGCATTGATGGTGAAATCGCGCCGCGCGGCGTCCTCGCGCCATTGCGCCGAGAAGGCGACTGTCGCGCGTCTGCCATCGGTGGAGACATCGCGCCGCAGGGTGGTGATTTCGACCGCCCCGCCGGGCAGAAGCGCCGTCAGCGTTCCATGATCGATCCCGGTGGGGATGGTCTTGATACCGGCCTCGGCCAATCTTGCCGCGACCTCCTCGGGCAGCAGCGGCGTTGCCGCATCGACATCCTTGACTGCCTCTCCGAGCAAGG
>DAIQNS010000039.1:12338-12650 GCA_036788315.1 Alteraurantiacibacter sp.
GTGTCGCGCACCGCTCCGCCCACCCAGCGGAGATTTTCTGCTCCAAGCGCGGCGACAAGCTGCGCCAGATCGGCGCGCGCGGTCCATGGGGCGGCGGGCAGCTCAGCCACAGGACAAGTCGCCAGGCGCGAGGCGGTGCGAGAGGTGATGCAGGAGGCCGGCGGTAATCCCCCAGATGCGGTGGCCGTCCCAATGCATCTCGAAATAGGGGAGCCTGTGCCCGCGAAACTCGCCTTCCCTGAGCACATGGTTGCGCTGGTCGAGCACGTACAGGGTCCCGCTGGCTGACTCAACAACATCCCAGGGACGATT
>DAIQNS010000040.1:0-12630 GCA_036788315.1 Alteraurantiacibacter sp.
CGTGGTCCTGCAAGAGCTTGATATGATCGAGCGCGCTTTCGATCAGCGCTTCGGGGCAGGGCTCGCCATATTTTTCGAGCAGATCCTTCTCAAGGCTGCCGGCATTCACGCCGATGCGGATCGCGCAGCCATTGGCCTTGGCCGCGCGCACGACTTCGGCAACGCGGTCGGAAGATCCAATATTGCCCGGATTGATGCGTAGGCACGCTGCGCCCTTGTCGGCGGCTTCCAGAGCGCGTTTGTAGTGGAAATGGATATCGGCAACGATCGGGATTTTCGCAGCGCGGGTGATCTTGTCGAAATGCGCAGTCGACTCTGGCGTAGGGCACGAGACGCGAATGATGTCCGCGCCCACTTCCTCGCACCGGCGGATCTGGTCGATCGTCGCGCCGATATCCTCGGTCGGAGTATTGGTCATGGTCTGCACCGTGATCGGGGCATTCCCGCCAACGGGCACATTGCCAACCATGATCTGGCGGCATTCACGGCGTTCGATATCGCGCCAGGGACGTACAGAGGACATAAGTCCGATATAGAGAAGCTCATGCGACCGGGCAATGACAGTGTGACCGATTGTCAGCAGGCATGACAATCGCGCGCGAATCCGCCATGACTTGGCCATGCTTGCGCAACAGACCAATGATGTCATTCTCGATGGGCCGCTGCTGTTCGGGCGCGTGCTCGACGGATCGGGCGGCGGCGCGCCGATTTCGTGGGAGGCCGCGCGGCACTGGCGTCCGCAGTTCTCGGAGCAGGTGCTCTGGCTGCATGTCGATCGCACCGTGGCAGAGGTTCTGCCATGGCTGCAGGAGCTCGGCATTCCTGAGCCCACCGCCGAAATGCTGGTGAGCCACGAAACCCGCCCGCGCGCCTTTGCCGAGGGCAATGCGCTGGCCGCGACTTTGCGCGGGGTGAACTATAATCCGGGCGAAGCGCCCGAGGACATGATCGCCTTTCAGATCTGGAGCGACAATGTGCGCGTGATCACGCTGCGCCGGCGCCGGTTGCAAAGCCCGCGCGATGTGCTCGCGAAAATCGATGCCGGTGACGGCGCGCGCGATGCGGGGCAATTGATCACGCACCTGCTCGAAACGCTGATCCAGCGTATCAGCATCACTGTCGTCGAGATGAACGAGCTTATCGATGCCATGGAAAGCCAGGCGGGCGGCACCGATACCAAGGACATGCTCGCCAAGATCGCCGCGATCAGGCGCAGCGGACTTGCGCTGCAACGTCATATGGCGCCCCAGCACGAAGCGCTCGAAGCCATAGCGCGCGAGGCGCCGCCATGGTTCGGGGACGATGACCGGCGCGAAGTACACGAAAGCATAGACCGCCTGCGCCGCTATCTGGAGGATATCAATATCTCCAAGGAAAGCGCGCTGGTCTTGCAGGATGATATCCGTGCCCGCGCGCTCGCACGGTCCGAGCGCACCAGTTATCTGCTGACTATCGTGGCGGCGATATTCCTGCCGCTCGGCTTCCTCACGGGCCTGCTTGGCATCAATGTGGGCGGCATGCCGGGGGCCAGCAACGAGCATGCCTTTTGGGTCGTGGTGGGACTGTGCCTTGTGGTTCTTGCGTTGCAGCTCTTGCTGTTTCGCAATTGGCGCTGGCTCTAGCGCACGGGCAGGGGGGAAATCATGAGCGAGGCAATGGGTGCAATGCTGGCCGGAGCGGCATCGCAGGCGGGCGAGGCGCATACCGCCGTGCCGCTGACCGAGGGCATGATCATGCTTGGCTTCGCGCTTGCCGCAGTGCTGCTGTTCCGCCGGATGGGACTGGGGGCGACGCTGGCCTATCTGGTGGCGGGCGCGCTTATCGGGCCGCATGTGCTGGGGCTTGTAGGCAATGCGCAAAACCTTGCCGCCTTTGCCGAGCTTGGCATCGTCATGCTGCTGTTCGTGGTCGGACTGGAGCTTAGCCCGGCGCGCCTTTGGCGCCTGAAAGGAGCGATCTTCGGGCTTGGCGCTGTGCAGGTGGTCTTGTGCGGGCTGGCAGTCACAGCGACCGTTCTGGCGCTTACGGGCTATCCGCTGGCAGCCGCGCTGGCGATCGGTTTGCCGCTTGGCCTTTCCTCTACCGCGCAGGTGCTTCCCTTGCTGCAAAGCGGCGGCCGGCTGCGCACGCCGTTCGGGGAGCGCGCCTTCTCGATCCTGCTGTTCCAGGACATCTCGATCATTCCGCTACTCACTATCGTCGCAGTCTTGAGCCGCAATCCGGCCGATGAAAGCGGCATGCCAGGCTGGATGCTTGGTCTGGTCACGCTCGCTGCTGTCCTTGTGCTGATTGCAGCGGGCCGTTTCCTGCTGCGTCCGCTGTTTCGCCTGATTGCCAGTATGGGCGAGCGTGAGATGTTCATTGTGGCAGCATTGTTCACGGTTGTGGCGAGTGCGGCGCTGATGCATGCGCTCGGGCTTTCGGCGGCGCTGGGCGCTTTCATCGCCGGGGTGATGCTCGCCGATACGCCCTATCGCCATCAGCTGGAGGCCGATATCGAGCCGTTCCGCTCGATCCTTCTGGGCCTGTTTTTCGTGGCTGTGGGGATGATGCTCGATCTGGGCGCAATTGCCGAGCAGCCCCTGTTCGTCATCGGATTTGCCTTGCTGCTGATCACGGTCAAGACCACCATCATCACCGGGCTCGGCCTGCTTCTGAAAATGCCTTGGCGCAGCGCACTGGCGCTTGGACTGCTGCTGTCGCAGGGCGGCGAGTTTGCCTTTGTGCTGTATAATGAAGCGCGCGCCGGGCTGTTGATCGACGAGACGACCGCGAGCCTGTTCGGCGCGATCGTGACGCTTTCCATGGCAACAACGCCGTTCCTGATGATGGCAACCGCGCGCATCCGCAGGCCACCTGAGGGATTGCAGGACGGGGCCGAACAGCAGCGCGAGGGGCCCTCCAATGACAAGGCACGCGCAATTGTGGTCGGCTTTGGCCGGTTCGGCCAGGGCGTGGCGCAGACGCTGCTTTCGGGCGGTCTGTCGGTAACGCTGATCGACCGCAAGATCGACCAGATCGATCTGGCAGCGCAATTCGGCTCGAAAGTCTATTACGGCGATGGCACAAGGCTCGATATGCTGGTGCAGGCGGGCGCGGCGCAGGCGCAGTTGATCATGTTCTGCATCGACGAACCCGTCGAGCGCGAGTTTCTAGTCGCGGTGCGCGAGGCCTTCCCCGAAGCCATGATTTACGTGCGCTGTTTCGACCGGCGCCGCGTGATTGACCTCGCTGATGCGCCTGTTGAAGGGCTGGTGCGCGAGATATTCGAAAGTGCGATTGCGATGGCGCGCATGGCCTTGCAGGGCGCGGGGCTTAGCGAAACGGATATTGAACGCGCCGAAGCCCGCTTTCGCCACTATGACGAAGTGCGCATGGACGTGCAGATCGAAGGCGGCGACATCATGGCGGGCCGCGAAATGAGCCGGAACCATCAGGTCGAGTTGAGCGCGCAGCCCGACAAGTCCTAGCGCGCCGCTGCCGCCTAGCTGCCGTTGGCATGCCCAAGAAGATGCTGGCGCGCCGCGACCACCGGAAGCGGGCGTGCGAACAGGTAGCCTTGCCCCAGATCGACGCCAAGATCGGCCATGATCGCGCGTTCGGCTTCGCTTTCAATGCCCTCTGCAACGATCTTCGCGCCGATTTCGTGACCGAAGCTGACCATGGCTGCGGTGATTGCGCGGCGCGCAGGGTCGGTGTCGATCCCGCGTGTGAGGATCATGTCCATCTTGAGGATATCGGGTTGCAAATCGACGATGTGGCGCAATCCGGCATAGCCTGCGCCCACGTCGTCGATGGCGATGCGTGCGAAAGGACGCAGCGCCTCGAGTTCGCGGGCCAGCGCGGCGAAATCCGACACCTGCTCGTGTTCGGTCACTTCGATCACCAGGTCGGCCGGGCCGGTTTCTTCCAGAAGGCTGCGCAAATCGCCCGAAAGAATGGTCTTGGGGGAAGCGTTGACGGCGGCATAGACGCCCTTGGGCATTCCGCCGAGCGTTTCGAGCGCGCAGCGCACCGCAGTCATTTCGAGCTGCGTACCAAGGCCCACGCGCTCGGCATCCTCGAACCAGGCATCTGGCCCGCGTTTGTTGATGTCGGGGAAGCGCGCAAGGCATTCGACCCCCACGGCGTTGCCCGTGGCCAGAGTATGAATGGGCTGCTGAAAGATCGAAACGGCATGACCGTCGAGCATGCTTTCGACACGCCTCTGCGCTTCGAGGTCGGTTATCCGGCTTTCAAGTACTGTTTCGATGCGTTCCCCCGCGAGGCCCGCAAAGCTTTTCAGAATGGCGAGATCGCGCGCGTTCATCGTGCGGTCGGGGCTGCGGCCAAGCGCGCAGAAACTGCCCCACACAGTGCCATCGGAAAGCCGCAGCGGCGTGTTGACGTGGCAGCCTACAGGAAGAAAATCGGTAATTCCCAGCGTGGCTGTAAAGGGATGATCTGCCGGATCCTGGATCAGTTCGGGCAGGCGGCCATTGAGAATATGCCAGCAATAGCTGTTCTCGCGATCCTCGCGGAAGCCCGGCCCCATCGGCAATTCCAGATCGGTGCTGACATGTGTCAATTCGCGCTGCTCGCCTTCGACATAGCGCGAGACAAAGGCGATCTCGAGACCGAGATGACCACGCACCGTTTTGAGGATGCGGGCAATCGCGGGATCATCGATAAGTTCATCGTCGAGCGACGAGATGCCTTGTTCGAAGGCGGGCAATTGAATGGCAGAATTGTCCATGCGCCCCTTGTACTCCAAAGAGCCTAATTCTGGCTTAACCCATGCCGCTATAGCGGTTTTTCGTAGAGAAATTCCTCGTCCCGCTGCTCGCCAACCCAGAAATCGATGTCCGCGATCTTGGCAAAGCCATGGCGCTGATAGAAACGCTGCGCGCCGAAATTCTCGCTCCACACCGAAAGTTGAATGGCATCGTGACCGCCCGCTCTGGCATGCGCCAAGGCCCATTCCATCAGGCGCGTTCCCAGCCCTTCGCCCGTGCGGCTTGGGCAAGTGTAGAGCTGGCTCAGCGCGAGCGGGCGCCGCGCCCTGGAGTGTTCGGCATAGGGGCTTGGACTGCGCAGCTTCACAAAGCCGGTGAGGCCGCTGCCTGCGCGATCCAGCGTCAGACAATGGGTAAATGCAGGATCGGCTATTTCGCCCGCGACAACGCCTGGCGCATAGGCCTGCTCAAGAAATGTGGTGAGGTCGCGCGGATGATAGAGGTGCGCGAAAGCGGCGCAGAAACTCTCGCGGCCCAGCCCTGCAAGGGCGGGGGCATCTTCCGGAGTGGCAAGGCGCAGGATCATGGCAGCATCGTTCCGCGATCCGCTCAGGAATGCTTGTTGGCCTTGCGCTTGCCGAAGCGCATTCCGCCTTCCAGATGGCCGCGCAACGCCTGATAGAAGGTTTCGAGGAATTCGCGTTCATCGCCTGACCCCATCTGCCAGCCGATCTTGCGGCAAATCGCCTCGGCCACTTCGGCCATTGCCTTGGGATTGTCTGCACGCAGCACACTTTCCAGAACCTGCAATTCATGCTCGCCATAGATTGCGAGTTCTTCAGGGCCGAAACGGTAAGTGGCGGTGCGATCGGGGGCAAGCGACATGGCCTCGGGTAGCTTGGCCTGGCGCGATTCCACCACCCATGTCCCCGCCACCAGATCGCCTGCACGCAGGGCATCCTTGTTGGTGAAGGGGAACAGTACGAAGATAAGCAGCCAGATGACCAGTGCCCAGCCCGAAACCCCCAGTGTTCCTCCGCCGCCGAACATGATCGTGAGCAAATAGGCCCCCGGCAGCACCAGCTCGATATCGCGCACCAGATTGCGCGCGATCACCATATCGGCGCTAAGCTTCCCGCCATCGCGCGCGGCCACGCGAATGCCCAGAAGCCGCTTGCCCGGCGTGGCCCCGCGCGCGCCGAGTTCGAAGGCGAGAAAATAGGCATAGCGGGCAAAGAACAGGAAGATGATCACGATGACCACCAGCAACTCGCCCAGCGCATTGGGAACGTCGCCGAAGGAGACAAGGCTCAGCCCGGCAAGCCCCATGGCGATGAAAAAGGCCAGCACCCCTGTAAAGATGAACGTGAGATCAAGCAGAAGAGCGCCCGCGCGCGCGCGCCGGCTTGCCACGGTCAGCGGGAGCGACAGGCCTTCGGGGGTGACAAGCTGGCGGTCGCGCTTGCTGGTGTTCGGGCTGAAGGCTGCCGCGTTCATGCGCCCGGATCCTTGCGCCATCCGGCAAAGCCGAAATAGATCGCCCAGAACGCCAGCATCGCCCCGCCAATGGTAAAGCGCGCTGCGGCATCGCCAACGAGTTGGCGGGCATAGCCTTCCAGAAGCCCTGCGATGATCAGCATGATCGCGCAGCCCAGCACGACGCGCGCTCCGCGAATGCCGGCATCCGAAATCGCATTGAGGATGGAGCGTTGCCCCGGGAAGGCCATTGCCCGGCCGACATGCATGCCCGCCGCGCCGCCGAGCAGGATCGCCAGCAATTCGGTGGTTCCGTGCACGCTGAGCCAGGCGGAAAATTCCCAGCCGAGCCCTGCATTGAAGAACACCCACAGCATCGCGCCGAGCAGAGCGGTGTTGTAAACCAGCAGGATCATCGTCGGAATGCCGAAAGCAAAGCCGAGTGCGAAGGCGAGAATGGTGACGCCTGTATTGTTGGAAAAAAGCGATGCAGCAAAGATCGAGAGGCCTTCGCTCGATTGCTGTGTGCCGATGCTTTCGCGCAGAAATTCGACATCGGCGCCGGGGACGCGCCCGCTCGCCATTTCGACCGGCACGAGCGAATAGAACCAGTCCTGATCGCGCGCCACGAGCAGCCAGCCGACCATTGCCCCTGCGACCATCACGAACAGCGCGATGCAGATGTCGAGCCAGATCGAGCGAACCGCCGCGCTCCAGCCGCCACCAAAGAAGCTTCGCGACCAGACCCACAAGCTCGTTTGCGGGCCATAAACCTGAAACCATGCGCGCCGCACAAGCGCTTCGAGATAAGCGAGCGTGCCCGCATCGAGCGTGGTTTCGCGCGCCACGGCAAGGCTTGAAGCGGCCTTGCGATAGAGCACGGGCATATCGAGCAGATCCTCGTCCGAAATACGCTTTGGACGGCCTTTCTCGAGCGCGGTGACAATTGTATCGAGCCGCTGCCAATCGACTTGCCGTTCAAGGCGGAACCTGTCCGAGCGAAGGCTCGCCGCCTCGATGTCGGCGGGCGCTTCGATTTCGGGCGAAGAGCGGGAGAACAGCGCCATCAGCCGATCGCCTCGGTCCGCTTGGTTTCCAGATAGGCATCGATCAGGCGATAGGTAATCGCATCGTGCCGCGCTTCGATCACGTCCACGCCCATGCGGCGCAGCTTTGTGAGGACCAGCGCGCGCTGCCGGACCAGCGCATCGGCGCCCACGGCCATGGCGACCGCATCCATGCTGTCAGGTTCGGCATCGGCCAGTTCGTCGAGCTCTTCGTCGATCATCGTCACAAAGATCACCAGATGATGGCGGATCAGCCGCTCCACGCTTTCGATCATCAATTGTGCCGAAGTGGGATCGGCAAAATCGGAAAACAGCACGATCAGCGAACGGCGCTTGAGCTTGCTGGCAAGCGTGGCGAGGGCGAGCGTGAAATTGGGCTCGCGCGGTTCGTATTCGAGCTCGCCGGCCGCACTTTGCAGCCGATGAAAGGCGCGCGCGTCATGCACAAAGGGGGTAAACAGCCGGGGCTGGTGGGCAAACCCGAACAGCGCGACCTTGTCGCCGCCTTTGAGCGCAACATAAGCGCTGGTGAGCGCAGCGGTGACGGCACGGTCGATGCGCGGCAGGCCGGCGATCGGCTCGCACATGCTCTGCCCGCAATCGAAAGCGAAGACGATCTGGTTGTCGCGTTCGCTCTCGTTTTCGCGGGCATAGAGGGTGGTGTGGCGGGCTGAAGCCTTCCAGTCGATCCGGCGACGATCCATGCCTGCCTGATATTCCGACAGCGCTTCGAACTGTGTCCCTTCGCCGCGAATGCGCCGGGCGATCAGGCCGAACTGGCTGTCGCGCAGGAAAGCTTGCAAATTGGGCGAACGCACCGGCGCAAGGTCGGGCCAGATGCGCAAGTTCACATCGAGCGGGCGATAGACTTGCCGTACCCCGAGCCCGAGCGGCCCGCGCCAGCGCAACCACAGATCGGCAATTGTGCCCGGCCCGCGGCGCAAAGGCGTGATCTCGGTGCTACCTGTAAAATGCCGGGCTTTACCGGTGGCGGTCAGTGTGAAATGCGCCGATCCACCTTCGCCAAGTCTCGGGTCAAACCCGATGGCGACCTCCGGCGGTGCGGCATTGGCGCTGCGATTGAGAATTGCCTCGAGCCTGAGGGCAAGCGGCTGGCCGACTTCGCCGTCATTGTTCACGCTGAAGCTGATGTCCTTGTGTGCGCCAGCGAGCCAGCCATCGACCAGCGTCAGCAAGATCAGCGTCAGCCCGGCGGCAGGCGCGATCAGCCAGGCACCGGGCGCCGTTGCCGCGATCACCACAGCCACAGGAGCCAACAGGCCAAGCAGCGCCAGCAGCAGGCCGGTGGGCACAACAGGAAAGGCAGGCAGCCGCTTCACGTCAGCGCGGGGCCTCGGTTTCCTCGATCAGTCCGGCGACAAGCTCTTCCACTTGCTTGCCCTCGATCTCGGCAGCGGGGGTGAGCAGCAACCGGTGGCGCAGAATTGATGTTGCAAGCGCTTTCACATCATCGGGAATGACATAATCGCGGCCCTGCAGCGCGGCGCGCGCGCGGGCGGCGTTGGCCATAAGCACGGCCGCGCGCGGACTGGCGCCGCTGGCAAGATCAGGGCTCTCGCGTGTCGCGCGCACCAGCGCAACAATATAGCGGATAATCTCATCGGCCAGTGTAACCGATTTTACCGCTTCCTGCGCCGCGCTGATCTGCGCTGCATCGGCGACCTGCGCGATCCCGAAATCGGCCGGCTTGGGCGCGCCGGTGGCCAGGCCGAAACGCGAGACGATTTTGGTTTCTTCTTCAAGGCTGGGATAATCGACGAGCAATTTGAACGCGAAGCGGTCAAGCTGCGCTTCGGGGAGCGGGTAGACGCCCTGGTTCTCGATCGGGTTCTGGGTCGCCACGACCATGAAATTGGGGCTCAGATCATGGCCTTCGCCATCGAGCGTGACGCGCCGTTCCTGCATCGCTTCGAGAAGCGCGGCCTGGGTCTTGGGAGGCGTGCGGTTGATTTCATCGGCAAGCAGCAATTCGCAGAAGATCGGCCCGCGCGTCAGCGTGAACTGGCTCGATTGGAAGTTGAACAGATTGGAGCCGAGAATATCACCCGGCAGCAGATCAGGCGTGAACTGGATGCGGCCATAATCAAGGCCGGTGGAGGCGGCGAAACATTGCGCGAGGAACGTCTTGGCCGTGCCGGGCGGTCCCTCAAGCAGCACGTGGCCGCGCGCGATCAGGGCAATCAGCATGTGCTCGAGCACATCCTGCTGGCCGACAATCGCCTTGCCGATCTGGCCACGAATGGCTCCGGCAAGTGCAGCGGTTTCTTCCAGAGTCATGCTCATCTTTTCAGCGTCCTTTCCATGTCACGCAAAATTCTGGCTCCGCGCAGGATTTCGCGCGGATGCCTTGCCTCGCGCAAATCGCGCAAAGTCTGTCCGAAAGCCGGGCCGCCGTGGCCAGCGCGTTGCAAGGCGGTATCGATTGCGAGGATGCGCACGGCCAAGTCGGGCGAGCGGATATTGAGCGAGCGGGCGAGGCGCGCGGTCACCAGATCGGCATAGGGCTGCGCCAGCAAATGCCAGCGCCGCACGCGCTTGATGAGGGCCGCGCCATTGCTGGCAAGCGCGCGCTTGCCCTGTGCAAAGGCCGGCGCCGCGATGCGTGTCGGGCCGAACCGGCGAAAGGCGCGCCAGCCAATCACCAAGGCGGCGAGCAGCAGGCTGAGTGTTGCGGCAAGGAACGGCGGCGCAAAGGCAAGCGTCAGAAGGTTTTCGTTTCTCCCCAAGCCGACCATCGACACGTCGAATACGATTTCCGTCTCGTCCCACGCCGCATCATGAAGGATTTCCATAGCTACTTGCGCGCGCTCGTAATCGGCCATGCCATAATTGTTCATGAGATCGGGCTCGAACACGAAAGTGACCGGCCAGGCCTCCTCGTCGCCGGCATGATCGAAGCGCGCGGCAAGGACATCGCCCTCGCTGTCGGTCACCAGTGGCGTGATCCAGTTGCGATCATTTTGCGCCAAGGCCTGAACTTGCGCCGGGGCGGGCAGGGCGCCGCTTGCGCCATAGCCGTTCCAGCCGCTGGTCTCGCCGACCCTCAGCTCGACATTGCCGACGAATGCAAGCTCTTCGAACCATGAGGGCGAAGCTGCCTCCCCGAGCATGACCCAGCCCGGCTCGTGCTCGACATCGGCTATCTCGGGAATGCGCATCGCGTTCCATTTCGGCAGGATGATCACCGTGGGGCCGGTGTATTTGCGCTGCGCGATGATCTCCTCGATCGTCTCGCCACTGGCGTAATGCCGGGGCGTGATGACAAGCAGGGGATATTCGTCGAACGCCGCCGCGCTATAGCCGATCTCGGCGGTAATCCCGTCTGCCTCTGCCAGCGTGACCAGGCCGGAAAAGCCGTTGAGGCCGTTGCCGCGCGCATGGCCGCCGCCGTCCTGTTCCTCTTGCCCGTTCCAGCCCTGGCCAAGCGCATAGAGCATCAACAGGAAAGCCGCAGCGCCAAGCAACAGGACACCAAGCACCACGCCTGCGCGAAAGGGATTGCCGGATCGCATCACGGGCGCTTCGCGCTCTTAACCGGGCGGCTCATGCGCGCATGCTGCTGTGAGACAAGGCAAACTCGGCATAGGCATCGCGCGCGACTTGCCAATCGTCGGAAGAAAGCTTGCGCAAGGCAAACAGGCTGCGCTCGACCCGCTCGGCAATAGCGCCAAAGGCGCGGCGTGCGCCCTCGGGAAGGGCGGGCTCGCTGGCGATCTCGCGCGCGGTGCTCGAAGGCTCGACAAGATCGGGCCGGGCCTCGGCAATCTGGCCAACCGAGCGCTTCAACAGCAAATGTGTCGCCTCGTCATAAAGTCCTTCGTTGGCAAGCCGGTCGGCCTCCTCGAGAAGAGCGAGCGCGGCCTGCTTCTCGGGCACCCATTCGGCTCCGCTGGCGCGGGCGGGTTTGCCAGAGCGCCAGTCACGCCCCTGCAGCGCGCGCACGACCACAAGCAGGAGCAGCGCGACAAGCATGGCCAGCAATACCCATTTGCCTATGGGCCAGAGTGCGACGATCATCCGGCCCACTGGCTCCAGCAATTCGCCAAGCCATGCAAAGAAGCGCACCAGCCACTCGGGCGTCTCGCGCGTGTTCTGCGGGATTTCGACGGGGGCGAACTGGATGGAATCGTCGGCGCGCAGCACTTTCCAGCCTTGCGCCAAGTCCGCTGCCTCTTCCGCCCGAGGAATTGTCCCTGAACCCGTTGTCACGGCTGACAGCACTGACACGCGGCGCGGCGCGGCGCAATGACTGTATTGCAACGCATGCCAAATCGGCCCAATCTTGGCCAATGACGGCGATTTCTCTGGACGAACAACGCGCTGCGCTGCCCAGCGAGGCGCGGGTGCGCAAGGTGCTCGTGGTGGGCGGCGGCTCTTCGGGCTGGATGGCGGCGAGCATGCTTGCAAGCGTGCTTTCGCGCGAGGTCGAAGTGGAGCTGGTGGAAAGCGATGCCATCGGCATCATCGGCGTGGGCGAGGCAACCATTCCGCCGATGCAGCAGTTCAACCGCTTCCTGCGGATCGACGAGCAGGATTTCGTCAAAGCCACGCAAGGAACCTTCAAGCTCGGCATCGAGTTTCACAATTGGGCGCGCGAGGGCGACCGCTATCTGCACCAGTTCGGCGCGGTCGGGCGCGAGATGGATGCGCTGGTGCGCCTGCATCACTGGTGGCTGCTGGGCCGCCTCGCGGGCGCGCCGGATTATCCGCAATGGCAGGAATGCCATGTGGCCTATCACGCGGCCAAGGCGGACAAATTCGCACCAGCGGGCGAGGACCGGCGGCGGCTCGAAAACCGTTACACCCATGCCTATCATTTCGATGCGCTGCTCTATTCGCAGCATTTGCGCAAAATAGCCGAGAGCCGCGGTGCAAAGCGCACCGAAGGCACGATCGCGAGCGTCGAGCGCGATGGCGAGAGCGGCTTTGTGACCGGCGTGACGCTCGCGGATGGCCGGCGTATCGAAGCCGACCTGTTCGTGGATTGCTCAGGCTTTCGCAGCCTGCTGCTTGGCACTGCGCTTGATGAGACGTGGACCGACTGGAGCCACTGGATCCCCTCGGACCGCGCGCTGGCGATCCCGACACGGCGCGCAGACTTCGGCTTGAAGCCCTACACCCAGGGGATAGCACACAAGGTCGGCTGGCAATGGCGTATTCCCTTGCAGCATCGCACCGGCAACGGGCATGTGTTCGCCAGCGCCTTTTCCACCGAGGAGGAGGCCGAAGCGCGGCTGATGGCAACGCTCGACAGCGAGGCACTGGGCGAAGCGCGGCTGATCAAGTTCAGCACCGGCAGGCGGGCGCGGGCCTGGGTAGGGAATGTCGTGGCGCTGGGCCTTGCCTCGGGC
>DAIQNS010000041.1:0-12453 GCA_036788315.1 Alteraurantiacibacter sp.
CGAGCGAGTGTTCGCGCACTTTGTAATTGATCTTCTCGTTCCTGAGGTCGCTTTCGACCCGGATCCCTGCCGCCTCCAGCTTGGCCGTCACTTCGCGCGCATAATCATCGGCATCTGAAACAATCGTCGCCACCACGGCCTGCACCGGCGCAATCCAGCACGGCAGGCGGCCGGCGAAATGCTCGATCAGAACACCGATAAACCGCTCGAATGTGCCGAAAATCGCACGGTGCAGCATCACCGGGCGATGCTTCTCGCCATCCTCGCCAATATACGTGGCATCGAGCCTTTCGGGCAGCACGCGGTCGCCCTGAATGGTGCCCACCTGCCAGGTGCGGCCAATCGCATCGGTCAAATGCCATTCGAGCTTGGGGGCATAGAAAGCGCCCTCTCCGGGCAGTTCTTCCCAGCCATAATCGGCATTGGCCATGCCAGCTTCGGCAACCGCGTCGCGCAATTCCTGCTCGGCCTTGTCCCACATGGCATCCGAACCAAACCGCTTTTCGGGCCGCAGGGCGAGCTTCACCTGATAGGTGAAGCCGAAATCGGAATAGACCTCGTCCACCAGCTGACAGAATTTGCGCACCTCTTCGACCACCTGCGCCTCGGTGCAGAAGATATGCGCATCGTCTTGCGTAAACTGGCGCACGCGCATGATGCCGTGCAGCGCGCCATGCGGCTCGTTGCGGTGGCAGCAGCCCATTTCGCCCAGCCTTATCGGCAGGTCGCGGTACGAAGTAATGCCTTGCTTGAAAACGAGCACATGCGCCGGGCAATTCATCGGCTTGATCGCCATCCATTCGGCATCATCGGCCACTTTGGGCGCAGCCGCCGCCTCGCCATCTTCGCCCACTTCGGGGACGATATCGGGGACGGCGAACATGTTCTCGGCATATTTGCCCCAATGGCCTGATTGCGTCCATTGGCGCACGTCCATCAATTGCGGGGTCTTGATTTCCTGATAGCCGTTGGCGTCCATCTTGCGCCGCATGTACGCTTCGAGCTCGCGCCAGATGCGGTAGCCCTTCGGGTGCCAGAAAACGCTGCCATGCGCCTCTTCCTGCAGATGGAACAAATCCATCTCGCGGCCCAGCTTGCGATGATCGCGCTTTGCCGCTTCCTCGAGGCGCATGAGATGGGCATCGAGCTGCTTTTTGTTGAGCCAACCGGTACCGTAGATGCGCGTCAATTGCGCATTGTTCTGGTCGCCGCGCCAATAGGCGCCGGCCACGCGCATCAGCTTGAAAGCCTGCGGGTCAAGCTTGCCGGTGCTGGGCAGATGCGGGCCCCGGCACATGTCGAGCCATGAGCCTTGAGCATCGGGCGCGCCTGACCAATAGACTGTCAGCTCCTCGCCCTCGGGCAATTCACGCGCCCATTCGGCCTTGAAGGTCTCGCCCTCGGCGGTCCAGCGCTCGATCAGCTGCTGCCTGCTCCACGCCTCGCGCACCAGCGGCTTGTCGGCCTTGATGATCGCGCGCATCTTTTCCTCGATCGCGGGCAGATCGTCCATGCTGAACGGGGCGCGGCTCTCGGGCGCCTTCACATCGTAATAGAAGCCGTCGTCGGTCGAAGGGCCGAAGGTGATCTGTGTGCCCGGCCACAAGGCCTGAACCGCTTCGGCAAGCACATGGGCATAATCGTGCCGCGCCAACTCCAGCGCGTCCGCCTCGTCACGCGCGGTAATCAGCGCAAGGCTCGCATCGCCTTCGAAAGGCCGGTTCAGATCGCGCAATTCTGCCCCGTCACCGTGGTCCACGCGCGCAGCAAGCGCGGCCTTGGCCAGACCCGGGCCAATCGCGGCGGCAATATCGGCCGGAGTGGAGCCGGGCTCCACTTCGCGCACGGAACCATCGGGCAGGCTGATTTTCAGTAATTCGCTCATGCTTTGCCACCTAGTGCCTTCGCGCGGGCGCGCCAAGTGGCCTTATGGCTTGATGCAGGGGACATGGCGCAATTAGAAGGGGGCATGACAGGCATTCGTGAACTTCCCTCAGGCCAGGGCATTCCGCTGGCTTTCCGCCACACACCCGGCAGCGGCCCCGCAGTGGTATTCCTGCCCGGCTACATGTCCGATATGGCGGGCAGCAAGGCGACCGAAGTTTTCGCCCATTGCGCGGCCAAGGGGCGCGAGTGCCTGCTGTTCGATTATTCGGGTTGCGGCGAGAGTGATGGCGACTTCGCCGACGGCTCGCTCAGCCGCTGGCGCGAGGAGGCGCTGCTGCTGATCGCCAACCAGATCGAGAGCCGCAAAGTGGTGCTGGTCGGATCCTCGATGGGCGGCTGGCTGATGCTGTTGATCGGCCTGGCGCTGGGCGAGCGGCTCGCCGGCCTTGTGGGCATCGCAGCTGCACCCGATTTCACCGATTGGGGCTACACCGAAGCCCAGAAGACCGCCCTGCGCGCAGGCCAAACGATCTTCGAGGACAGCGATTACGGCCATGATCCCATGCCCACCCACGCCAAATTCTGGCACGATGCGCAGGCGCTCAGGCTTCTGGATGGTCCAATCGCGATAACCTGCCCCGTGCGCCTCCTGGATGGGCAGAAGGATAGCGATGTGCCGCCCGAAATTGCCCTGCGCCTGGCGAGTGCGCTCGCCAGCAAGGATGTCCAGATCACACTGGTTAAAACCGGCGACCACCGCTTGTCAGGCGAGAAGGAAATCATGCTCCTCAAACGCACCATCGACACTCTGGCGTGAAACCCGGAGTGCTCTTCGGGTGTAGTTTGGTTCGTCTGTCACCATCTTCTGGTGATACTGCCGTGCGCGGCTTCTAAAAGAGCGCACAAACATAGCGCTGTCAGACTGACAGCCGAGCCCGGCAGCCCAGTCTGCCAGCAATGGGAAGAGAAATTTATGGCGAAGTCCGATGGCATGAGCGCGAAGGCCCCGGCGCAGTTGTCCGCGCAGGAGCGCGACTGGGCAGCAATCGTCATCGAGCGCATCGCCGATACGATCCTGCCGGGCGATCCGGAGCTTGCCGGCGAACATCTCGAGCAGGCAGCGGCTCTGCTGATTGAAGCCGCGCGAAAGCGGCCCGATGGCAAGCCCTCCATCGTGATCCGCACTGCGCTCAACGGCCAGCGCGTCACGCGCATTGCCATCGTCAACAAGGACATGCCGTTTCTGGTCGATTCGATCGGCGCGACGCTGTCGGCACATGGCCATGCGATCGATCTGCTCGTCCATCCGGTCCTGCCGCTGCGGCGCGATGGCGAGATGCTTGTCGATATGCCCCGAGGCGATGCTCCGGGCGAGAAGCGCGAAAGCCTGATCTATATCGAAACAGCGCGCATGGATGCGAAAGCCCGCCGCGCGCTCGAGGGCGAACTCCTCACCACCATTCTCGATGTGCGCGCCGCCGTCGCGGACTGGCCTGAGATGCGCGAGGCGATTGGTGCGGATGCGGACCGCCTCTCCGATGCCGAAGGCGCCGCCTTACTGCGCTGGCTCGGCGAAGGGATGCTGACGCAGCTTGGGCATGTGACACGTCGGCGCGAGGGCACCATTGCGCAGGTGATGGGCATCTGCCGCAGCTCAAGACCTGACCTGCTCGCCGATGATGCCTACGACCGCGCTTTCGCCTGGTTCGACGGCGCAAGTGGCAAGCCGGGGCGCGCGCCTTTGCTGGTCAAGGCGAACCACATTTCGCGCGTGCACCGCCGCGTCCCGCTCGATCTGTTCATTGTGCCAGTGCTGGAAAACGGCCGGGTCGAGGCGCTTTCGGTTCATGCAGGGATGTGGACCAGCGCCGCGCTCGTGACCGCGCCAGACCGCGTGCCAGTGCTGCGCCAGCAATTGCAGACCATCATGCAACGGCTCGACTTCGTGCCGGGCAGCCATGACTACAAAGGGCTGGTGCATGCGCTCATGGCTCTGCCGCATGATCTGATCATCGGCTTCTCCGATGACGATATCACCCGTGTCGCGACTGCAATGATGGGCCTTGCCGACCGGCCGCGGCCGCGCGCAACGCTCGTCACTGCGCCGCTTGGGCGGCATATCTTCGCCTTTGTCTGGCTCCCGCGCGATCTGCTTTCGACTGCGGTTCGTCGGCAGATCGAGGAGATGCTCGAAAGCGAGACCGGCGCGGCAACGCTCGATTGGAGCCTGATGGTCGAAGGCGGCAATCTGGCGCTGTTGCGCTATGTGCTCGATTTTCGCGGGGTCACGCAAAAGCCTGACGCAGCCGCAATCGACAAACGCCTGCAGGACATGTTGCGCGGCTGGTCCGATGCGGTCGAGGATGCGCTTGCCAGCAGTGGGGAGCCCGCCCGCGCCGCCGCGATTGCAGCCCGCTATGCCAAGGCCTTCCCGCTCTATTATCGCACCGCCTACGGCGCGTCCGAAGCGGCCATCGACATCATCTGCCTGCGCAAGCTGGCCGTGCAGAGCGAGCAGGGCAATGGTACACGCGCTGCACGGCTGTATCGCGCGCAAGGGGAGGATGAGGGCAGGCTGCATCTCAAGATCTATCAGCATAATGGCACGCTGCCGCTTTCCGATGCCGTTCCCGCGCTCGAGAACTTCGGTTTTCGCGTGCTCTCGGAGGTGCCCACCGTGCTGAGCGGCGAGGAAGCGGCGACAATCCACGATTTCACGCTGGGACTGCCTGCAGGATGCGAGAGCGCCAATGTGCTTGCACGCGCCGATGCGGTGCAAACCGCGATTTCCGCGGTGCTCAATGCGCTCGCGGAAGACGATGTGTTCAATCGCCTCGTCACTGTCAACGGGCTGGCGGCGCAGGAAGCGAACTGGCTGCGCGCCTTCTATCGCTATGCCCGTCAGACGAGCATCGCCTTTACCATCCATACCGTGGTCGATGCTCTTGCAGGTGCGCCCGCTGTCACGCGCGGGCTCATCGCGTTGCTGCGCGCGCGCCACGATCCCGCATTCAAGGGCGACAGAACCAAGGGTTCAGAGGCGGCACAGGAGGAAATTCGCGTCGGGCTGGCAAGTGTCCATGCGATCAATGACGATCGCCTGCTGCGGCTTTACTTGGCGCTCGTTCTTGCGGTGCTGCGCACCAATGTCTTTACGCCTCAGGCGCGCGAGGACACAGGCGATGCAGGCGAATATGCGCTGGCTTTCAAATTCGATAGTGCCGCTGTGCCTGGTCTGCCGAGGCCCGTGCCATGGCGCGAGATTTTCGTGTTTTCGCGTAGAGTTGAGGGGATTCATCTTCGGGCTGGCCCGGTCGCACGCGGGGGCCTGCGCTGGTCCGACCGGCGCGACGATTTCCGCACCGAAGTGCTTGGCCTGATGAAAGCGCAAAAGGTCAAGAACGCGGTTATCGTGCCGACCGGGGCAAAAGGCGGCTTCTATCCCAAGCGCTTGGCCAATCCCGCTACCGACCGCGATGCCTGGTTTGCCGAGGGGCGCGAAAGCTACAAGGTGTTTATCCGCAGCCTGCTTTCGATCACCGACAATATCGTCGCGGACAAGGTCGTGCATCCCGATCACGTGGTGATCCATGACGGCGAGGATCCCTATTTCGTGGTCGCCGCGGACAAGGGCACGGCAAGTTTCTCGGACACCGCCAATACGCTCGCAATCGAGCGCGGCTTCTGGCTTGGCGATGCCTTCGCGAGCGGCGGCTCGAACGGCTACGATCACAAGGCCATGGGCATCACCGCGCGCGGTGCATGGATCAGCGTACAGCGCCATTTCCTCGAACTCGGGGTGGATGTGCAAAAGGAGCCGATCACCGTGGTTGGTTGCGGCGATATGTCGGGCGATGTGTTCGGCAACGGCATGCTCTTGTCCAAGGCGATCAAGCTGGTCGCCGCTTTCGATCACCGTCACATATTCATCGATCCTGATCCTGATCCGGCGCTGAGCTGGAAAGAACGCAAACGCCTGTTCGGTCTGCCGCGTTCGAGCTGGGCCGATTATGCCGAGGACAAAATTTCCAAGGGCGGAGGCGTGTTCCCGCGGTCTTTGAAGCGCATCGATCTCTCGCCGCAGATGCAGGCCGCGCTGGGGATTGAGGAAGCTTCCCTCGATCCCGACAGCCTGATCTCCGCGATCCTCAAGAGCGCCGCTGATCTCATCTGGTTCGGCGGGATCGGCACCTATGTAAAAGCCGCGCATGAAAGCCATCTCGATGTTGGCGATCCGGCGAATGATACTCTGCGCGTCGATGCAGGCGATCTGCGTGCCAAGGTGATCGGCGAGGGCGCCAACTTGGGCGTGACGCAGGCGGGACGGATCGAATTTTCACTGCGCGGCGGACGCATGAACACCGATTTCATCGACAATTCCGCCGGCGTGGATTGCTCGGACAACGAGGTCAATATCAAGATTGCGCTCGCGGCCGCGCGCAAGGCGGGCCTCATCTCGGACGAAGAGCGCAATGCGCTTCTGAAAGACATGACCGGCGACGTTGCCGCGCTTGTGCTCGAAGACAACCGCTTGCAGGCGCTGGCGCTTTCGATCGCTGAACAGGGCGGGGCCAAGGCCGTCGGTGCGCACGCGCGCCTCATCGAGATGCTGGAAGAGCGCGGCGAGCTTGATCGCAAGACGCAGGGACTGGCCGATAACGAGGCGCTCGCGCGCCGCGCTGCCGAGGGCCACGGGCTGACCCGGCCCGAGCTCGCCGTGCTGTTGTCCAATGCCAAGCTGGCTTTGCAGGATGCCATCGAAGCCAGTGCATTGGCGCAGGACGAAGCTTCCGATGCGCTGGTGATGAGCGATTTTCCCGAGGCATTGCAGGAGCGCTTTGCGGTGCAATTGCGCGAGCATCGGCTGCGGCTCGAAATCGTCGGCACAGTGGTGGCTAACAAGATCATCAACCGCATGGGCCTCATCCATCCCTTCGAACTTGCCGAAGAGGAAGGTGCCGGACTCGACGTGATCGGTGCAGCCTTTGTCGCTTCCTGCGCGCTACTGGGGATGGACAGGGTGTGGCACAGGCTCGATACCGCGAGCATGCCCGAACAGGTGCGCCTTGCCCTGTTCGATGCCGCAGCACAGGCCTTGCGCGGACATATGGCAGACCTTATTCGCGCCAGCGGCAAACGCATTGCCCCGGCGCAATTGCGCGATCAATGGCAACCCATGATCAATGAGCTGACCAGCCACAGCAGCGCCTTGCAAAACAGGCAGCCCGATGGCCACATCGCCGAAATCGCCCGGGACATGGCCTCCAGGGGGGGTGGCAAGGAGGCAGCAGCAATGGTCGCAAACCTGTTCGCGCTCGATGGCGCGATTGGCCTTTCGGCGCTCGCAGGCGAAACCGGCGTTGCCGCATCGCGACTGGCAGATGCCTTTGTCGCACTGGGCCAATTGCTCGGTATCGACTGGGCCCAGTCGTGCGCAGCCATCATGTCGCCGGAAGATCCTTGGGAGCGCCTGCTGGTCGCCGGGCTGGCGCGCGATTTTCAGCACATGCGGCTCGATTTCCTGTGCGACTTGATCAAGGGCAACGAGGCCAAATCGGACAATCCGGGCGCCCTGATCGATCACTGGGCACACGAGCACAGTGCCGCGATTGCGCAGTTCCGGCGGATCATCGAGCGCGCGCAAGCAGCGCCTCCGCTATCAGCTGCAATGCTCGCGCAGATCGCCAGCCAGGCGCGCAATCTGCTGCGGACCTGACCCGTGCGATTGCCACGGCGCGCTTGACCGCAGCAGGTTTTTTGACGACCTAGCCTGCCATGTTGGCTTTTGACGTGATTATCGTTGGCACAGGGCACGGCGGCGCGCAGGCGGCGATAGCCTTGCGCCAGCAGGGCTATGAGGGCTCGATCCTGATGATCGGGCGCGACAATGCCCTGCCGTATGAACGGCCCGCGCTTTCCAAGGAGTATCTGGCAGGCGAAAAGCCCTTCGAGCGCATGCTGATTCGTCCGGAGCAGTTCTGGGCCGACAAGGACATTGCGCTCAAGCTTGGGACTTCGGTCATCCGCATCGATGCAGAAGCGCGCGAAGTCAGCGTCACCGGCGATGAGACGATCGGCTATCACAAGCTGATCTGGGCTGCGGGCGGCGATGCGCGGCGGCTGTCGTGCCCCGGCGCGCATCTCGAAGGCAATCATGTCGTGCGCGATAGCCGCGATGTCGACCACCTCCGCGCGCAGATCAAGGCGGGCGCGAAGAGAGTGCTCGTCGTGGGCGGCGGCTATATCGGCCTGGAGGCCGCCGCCGCGCTGCGCAAGCTGGATTGCGAGGTTACGCTGATCGAGCTGCAGGACCGGCTCCTGTCGCGTGTCGCGGGCGAGGAATTGTCGCAGTTTTATCTTGAAGAGCATCGCCGTCAGGGCGTCGATGTGCGGCTGCAAACCGGCATCGAGAACATCCTTGGCGATGGCGAAATGCTGACTGGTGCGCTTCTTTCCACTGGCGAAGAGCTGGCCTGCGATGCGATTGTGGCTGGCATCGGCATTGTCCCTGCTGTCGGCCCGCTGATCGCGGCAGGCGCAGCGGGAGCAAACGGCGTCGATGTCGACGACATCTGCCACACCAGCCTGCCGGGCATCTACGCCGTCGGGGACTGCGCCGCGCACGCCAACGCCTATGCGCAAGGCGCGGTAATCCGGCTGGAAAGCGTGCAGAACGCCAATGACATGGCGACCACTGTGGCCAAGGCGATCTGCAAGAGCCCTGAGCCCTATGATGCGCTGCCGTGGTTCTGGTCCAACCAGTATGACCTCAGATTGCAGACTGCAGGGCTTGGCATGGGCTATGATGCTACTGTGATCCGGGGCAATCCGGCGGAGCGCAGCTTCTCGGTGATCTATCTGCGCGGCGGCGTGGTGGTCGCGGTCGATGCGGTGAACAGGACGCGGGATTATGCGCAAGGGCGCAAGCTGGTGAGCGAGCGCGCAGTGATCGCTATCGAAGATCTCGCCGACGAGACGCGCCAGCTCAAGGAGTTGCTGTAAGCTTCTCGAGCGCCCAACCCGCGGCTTCTGCCACCACCTCGTCATCGTCTGCGCGCAATTGGCGGACCTGCGACAAAAGCGCGCGATTGCCGCTGTTGCCCGCTGCAATCAGGCAATTGCGCACAAACCGCGCGCGCCCGATCCGCTTGATTGGCGAACCTGTGAACTTGGCGCGGAACCCTGCATCATCAAGCGCGAGCAATTGCGCAAGCTGCGGTGCGGCAAGTTCTTCGCGCGGGGCAAAAGCCTTGTTGCGCGCAGAGCTTTGCGCGAATTTGTTCCACGGGCAAACCGCCAGGCAATCATCGCAGCCATAGATCCTGTTGCCGATTGCCTCGCGAAATTCCACCGGGATCGGCCCCTTGTGCTCGATCGTGAGATAGGAAATGCAGCGCCGCGCATCGATCTGGTAAGGGGCCGGGAAGGCATCGGTCGGGCAGGCAGTCTGGCAAGCATTGCATGAGCCGCAACGGTCCTCATGCGGCGCATCGGGCGCGAGCGGCACGGTTGTGTAGATCGCCCCGAGGAACAGCCAATTGCCATGCTCGCGGCTCACCAGATTGGTGTGCTTGCCTTGCCAGCCCAGCCCCGCCGCCTCGCCCAGCGGCTTTTCCATCACTGGCGCTGTATCGACGAACACTTTGAGCTGCGCCTGCGGCTCTTGCTCGACCAGCCAGCGCGCCAGCGCCTTCAGCGCCTTCTTCACCGTATCATGATAATCACGCCCTTGCGCATAGACCGAAATGCGCGCGCGTTCTGTGTCGCCTGCGAGCGCCAGCGGGTCGCCATCAGGCGCGTAGGACATGCCCAGCGCAATCACGCTTTGTGCGCCTGACCACATGCTTTGCGGCCCCTGCCGGACATCGGCGCGGTTCTCCATCCATTCCATCGTGCCGTGATAATCGCTCGCCAGCCAGGCGCGCAGGCGCGCGGCCTGCTCGGGATTGTCCGCAGCAGGAGCAATCCCGCAAGCCGCAAAGCCCAGCTCGCGCGCTTTCGCCTTGAGCCGCGCTTCGAGCGGAAGGGTAACCGGGGCATTAACCATAATGCGAGGCCGCATCGTTCATTCTTCGCCTGTAGCAGCCCAGCCATGGACATGGCGACAGGCGAATTGAGCAAAAAACCGCAGGCGGCGCGGCCGCTCGCAATCGAAGCGCGCGGGCTGGTGAAGCGGTTTGACGGCATGCTTGCCGTCGACGGTGTTGATCTCGCCGTGCCCGAGGGCGCGATTTACGGCATCCTTGGCCCCAATGGCGCAGGCAAGACCACCAGCCTGCGCATGCTGCTGGGCATTATCGAGCCTGATGAAGGCACGCGCCGCGTGTTGGGCGCGGACAATCCGCAGGATGTTGCACGCCTCATCGGCTATCTGCCCGAGGAGCGCGGCCTTTATCCCGCAATGAAAGCTTATGAGGCGATTGCCTTCATGGGCGCGCTGCGCGGCGTGCCGCTGAAACAGGGCAGCGAAAAGGGCCGCGTGCTGCTCGAAGATCACGGGCTGGGGCATGCGGCCGACAAGCAGATCCGGCAGCTTTCCAAAGGCATGGCGCAGACCGTTCAATTGCTCGGCACGCTGGTGCACGAACCCCGGCTGGTGGTGTTTGATGAACCATTCTCGGGCCTCGATGCGATCAACCAGGGCAAGCTCGAAGTGCTGATCCGCGGCCTTGCCGACAAGGGCACCACGGTGATCTTCTCCACCCATGTCATCGCGCATGCCGAGCGGCTGTGCGAAGGCATTGCCATTATCGCAGGTGGTAAAGTGCCTTTCGCGGGCCGCGTCGACCAGGCGCGCGACCGGATCCCCGCGCAGGTGCGGCTGGAGACGCGCAATGGCGAAGGGCCATGGCGCACAGCGCTTCCCGCGCAGACGCGCAGGATCGGCAATTTCTGGAACTTCCCATTGCCTGAAACCGGGGTCGAGCCGCTGCTCAAGGCGCTGGTCGAAGGCGATGCAGGGATTCTTTCCCTCTCGATCGAACGCGCCGGGCTGCACGATGCCTTCGTCGCGATTGCGGGCGAGGCCGCGGCGCGCGAAATGGCCCGCAATGCTGGAGAGGAAACCGCCGCATGAGCACTCTGGGACGCCTGTCGCACTGGCATGCCGCCTTCGTCATCGCGCGCCGCGATTTCACCGCGATCCTGTTCAGCCGCGCATTCATCTTCTTTCTGCTTGGTCCCTTGTTCCCGGTGGCCGTGATGGCGATGGCGGGCGGGGTCGGCGCGCAGATGCAAAGCGAGGCCGCAGTCGAGCAGGTCGGCCTGGCGATGCCCGCCAGCGATGTCGAGGCGATGCTCGCCGCGCGCGAGGATCTGGCGGCGCGCGTGGCGGGTATTCCTGCGATGGTCGAACTCGAACGCCTCGGACCGGGCGAGAAATTCGATGCCGCCGGCGCGATGGAAGGCGGGAAAAACAGTCTCGCAGCAATCGTCACAGGTACGCTCGAAGCGCCCGAGCTCACCGCAACGCAGGGACGGCTTGATCGCTGGCAAGGGACCGTAGGCTTGGTTGCCGCTTATGCCGCCCAAGAGCAGGAGCTTGCCTATCCCCCGGTCGGCACCAGCGTGGTGGCCACCAGCGGCGCGGCGACCAATTCAGGCCGCCTGCACACCGCGCAGGGCGGACAATTGCTGCTGTTCCTTTTGATCATGCTGCTCGCCAGCATGGTGCTGTCCAATCTGGTGGAGGAAAAGGGCAACAAGATCATCGAGATCCTTGCCGCTGCCATTCCCATGGATGCGGTCTTCTTGGGCAAGCTGTTTGCCATGCTGGGCATCTCGGTGGTTGGCTTGATGGTGTGGGGCGGGACGGCGGGCGCGATCCTTTGGGCCAGTGGGCAAAACCTGTCCGATTATGCCAATCCCGGCGTTGGCTGGCCCTTGTTCTGCCTGCTGTTCGCCATCTATTTCGGCATGGGCTATCTCCTGCTGGGCGCAATTTTCCTCGCGGTCGGATCACTTGCCGCGACCGTGCGCGAAGTGCAGACCCTGTCGATGCCCGTCACCATGCTGCAAATCCTCATATTCTTTTTTGCCAGCCTTGCGGTAACCCAGCATGGCACGGCCTTCGAATATGCCGCCATGGCTTTCCCGCTTTCCAGCCCCTTTGCCATGGTCGCGCGCGCAGCGACCGATGAGGCGCTCTGGCCGCATCTGCTGGCGCTTGCCTGGCAGGCCATGTGCGTGGCGCTGTTCATCCGCATTGGCGCAGGCATGTTCCGCCGCCGGGTGATGCAATCAGGCCCGCAAGGAGCGCGCAAATCGCGCGGGCTGGCGAGGCTGGTGCGCGGCCTGTTCAGGAAAGGTTCTGCCACAAGTGCATAAGTTCCGCACATGAGCCAGACAGTCTTGAATCGCCGCCGCCTGCTTGGGTGGCTTGGCACCGGGATTACCGGCGGCGTATCACTGGCCGCGCTGAGCGCCTGTAGCAACGCCAATGCGCGCGAAGGCAGCTTCCGCGTAACCCGCAGCGAGGAAGAATGGCGCCGCCGGTTGTCGGCTGCGGAATTCCGCGTTCTGCGCCAGGAGGGGACCGAGCGCCCCTACACTTCCCCGCTCAACGAG
>DAIQNS010000042.1:0-1785 GCA_036788315.1 Alteraurantiacibacter sp.
CTCGTCGGCGGGCAGAATGCCGCCGCCATTGACGCGGAGGAATCCGTCTGTGTCCTTGACGATGCTGCTGCCCTCGATGCTGGCAAGTTTGATCCGGCCAATGACCTGTGCGGGCGCTTCGGGTGCTTGCGGATCAGCGGCGAGCACGCTGCCATCCTCGGCCACGCTGATTTCCTGCCCGAGCGGCACGGTGATCGGCCCGTTGGCGCCCATTACCGGGCGGCCTTCGCCGTTCTCCAGGACGCCGCCCGGCCCGATCTTGAGATCGCCGCGCCTTGTGTAGACTTCGCTGCCATCGCTCGATTGCAGCGCCATCATGGCATCGCCCTGGATCGCAATGTCCAGCTTGTTGCCGGTTACCGCGAAACTGCCGTGCGAAAGGTCAGCGCCATAGACCGCGCCGCGCCCCATGGCGCGTGCTTCGAGCGAATCTCCGCGCAGCGCCATGGCCTGCACCGAGAAATTCTCGGCGCGGAAACCGGGCGTTTGCGCGTTGGCCATATTGCTGGCGACGGCGCGCTGCCGGTTCATGGCAGCCTCCATCCCGGCAAGGGCTGTGTAGATGACGCGGTCCATGGTTCAAGCGCTCCTTACGACCGCAAGTTGATGATGGTCTGGGTGATCTGCGTGGCGGTATCGATCGCCTTGGCATTTGCCTGGAAATTGCGCTGCGCCGAGATCAGGCTGACCATTTCCTCGGCCAGATCGACGTTGGAACGCTCAAGCGTGCCCGCCAGAAGATCGCCATAGCTGCCCACGCCGGGCAGATTGAGATTGGGCGCGCCCGAGAAGGCCGTCGACTCCCAGCTCGACGAGCCGACCTGACGCAGGCCCGTGGGGCTAGTGAAACTCGCCAGAGCGACGCGGCCAAGCTCTTCGTTCGAGCCATCGGCATAAGCTGCGGTAATCAGGCCATCGTTCTTGATCGTGATGCCCGAAAGCTCGGAACCGGCGCCATTGGTCGGCGGGACGAGCACGTCTACCGTGGTTCCGGGCGAAGTGGGCACGCCGCTGGCGTCAATTTCGAACATCTGCAGGCGATTGTCGAACCCGTCCTGCAGGAAGCCGCTCTCATCGAGAGCGAAGGCACCGTCGCGGGTGAACAACTGGCCACCTGTCGCGCCGCCGCGGGTGATGAAGAAGCCTTCGCCGTTGATCGAGATATCGGTCGAATTGCCGGTCTGCTCGATCGCGCCGAGGCCGAAATCCTGCTTGATTTCGGAAATGACCGCACCGATGCCGCGCGTCTGCTTGGGCGAGCCGCTGCTGCCGTTCGAGACAAGATCGGCAAAGCTGGCGCTGCTCTTCTTGAAGCCGGTGGTTTCAACGTTGGCGATGTTATGGGCAATTGCGCCCAATTCGGTCTGGGCGTTCTTGAGGCCCGAAAGGGAGGTAAAGAAGGACATGGTCAATTACTCCTGAGTGATAAGGGGATCGGTGGTTGATGGGGCTGCAGGCTCTGCCGCCGCAGCGGGCGCCGCAGCAGGAGCCGGAGCGGGCGCCGGAGCCGGTGTCTGTGCTTCGATCAGTACGTCGAGCCGTTCGACGATCTGGGCGAGCGTTGCATTGCTCTCGGTTGTGCCTGCCAGTGAGGAGAACTGCGCCATTTGCGCGAGCATGTCCTTGTTGTCGACGGGCTCGAAAGGGTCTTGCTGTTGCAACTGGGCAATCAGCAATTTGAGAAAATCGCCCTGGCCAAGACTGGTCGTGCCGCTCGCTTCGGGGCGCGGCAGTATGGTCTGTGTGGCTGGGCCTTGCGCGCCTGTCGGCTGCGTGATCTGCGTC
>DAIQNS010000042.1:1795-12409 GCA_036788315.1 Alteraurantiacibacter sp.
TTTCCATCAGCTCCTCCTCATCGTTTCGATCATCAATTGCTTGGCGGTCTGCATCGCTTCGACAAGGTTCTGGTAGTGCCGGGCACTTTCCATGATCTCGACCATCTCGGCGGTTTCATTGACCGGGCTGACCCATACATCACCGTTTTCATCGGCCAGCGGGTGACCGGGCTCATGGCGGCGAGTGGCGGGGGTTTCTTCGCGCTGCATTTGTGAAACGCGGACGCTCGAGAGGCCCGAGCGGGCATCGAGTTCCTGCGCAAAAACCGCGCGCAGCGGACGATAGGCTTCGGCTTCGCTGCGCGCGACCGAGCCGGCATTGGAAAGATTGGAAGCAGCGGCGTTCATCCGCACCAGTTGCGCGGACATGCCGCGCTGGGTGAGGGCGAAGATGCTCATGGGTTGGTCGCTCATGCTGGTGACCTTTCCTATTGGCCCGAAAGGGCGCGTTTCATGGTTTCGGCGCGGCCCTTGATGAAGGACAGCGTGGCGGAATATCCCACTGCGTTCTCGGCAAAGGCCATCTGCTCGGTCGACATCTCGACCGTATTGCCATCCATGCTCGGCATGACCGGGACGCGGTAGAGGGTGGCGCTGTCGATCGCGCTATTGCGGCTGGCGCCGTTCTGGCGCGCGGCAAGCGCACTCGCAAAGTCGATATCCTTGGCCTTGTATCCCGGCGTCGCCGCATTGGCGATGTTGGAGGCGATAAGGCCCATGCGCTGCGAACGCAGTTCAAGCGCGCTGGCATGGATGCCGAATATGCTCTCGCTCATGATCGTGGTCCCCTTCCGGTCGTTCGCAGGGATATTCAGCAAACAGCGTGCCAATTGCGCCTGCAGGGGTTGAAGTAAGTGTTCTTGCGGGGGAAGCGGCAGTCTCGGACGGCAGGAATTTGCCGCTCCGGCAGCGGTTTGCCGCACTGAAAGCAGTGTCGTCCGCGCCGTTCTAGGGCGCAGGAAAGGTTGCTCTCATGGACATTGCTTACTTGTGGGATATGGCCAGCGCGATGGTGGTGCTGGGCGGCACGGTGCTGGCGACCTTGCTGCGCAGCGGCCTGCGCGATCTGGGGCGAACGCTGGCAGCAGTCGGCGCATTGGCCCGGCCGGAGTTTGACATGCTCAAGGCACGCAGCGCGATTGCCGGGCAAGTGCGGGCCATTCGCACAGATGGCATCCGGCTTGCCGAGCCCGCGCAATGCGACGATGCCGAGACCGCCGAGGCCGCCGATGCATTAGCCCATCGCGGCACTTTGCAGGCGGCCATGGAAGCGCATGACAGGCATACGGCGGTGCGCAAACGCCGCCGACAAGCGGCACTCTCCACCCTGACCCAGATGGGCGATCTGGCGCCGGTATTCGGGCTTGCAGGCACGCTGCTGGCGCTTGCGCGCCTGCCAGCTGAAGGCCTCATGGCCGAGGATCTGCTCGGCGCGGTGTCGACCGCCGTGCTCAGCACGCTCTACGGCTTGCTCCTTGCGCATCTGCTGATCCTGCCGCTGGCGCGCCGTATCGAACGCCGCGGCGAGGAGGAGGAGCGCGCGCGCGATGAGATGTTCAACTGGCTGCAGAACCAGCTGCGCGATGTGGAGCCAAAGGGCTTCTCGCCCCGCCTGCATGCAGTTGGTCCGGAAGAAGCGGCATAATGACGCGGATCGCGCCCTCGTGGGAATTGCTTCTCGCGGACTTGTCGCTCATCCTGTTTGTCGCCACGGCTGCAGCGCTTGCCCATGCCGAGGAGGTATCTGCCCAGGAAAAGGGTGGGCCATCGGTCAGTGGATCGCCGGTGGCGCTGCTGCGCGGTGCTGGCGATGGCGAGGACGATGTGCTGCTCGCGCGCTGGCTTGCCGATTACCGGCCCGATCCGCGCGAGCAATTGACGCTCACACTACATTATGCGCCCGGTACGTTCGAGGCGGTGCAGATGCGTGCTGATCGCCTGCGCAACCTTTCCGAGGATGCCGGGCAAAGGCCGCGCATTATCCTCGAGCCAGGCGATGCGCCCGCGCTTCATGCCAGCTTCGCCTTTGACCATGCACCCGACATGGCACGAAATTTGCAGCAATAGGAAACAGACCGGGCGCCGCTGCGTCCCATGCAAGGAATGTTTCGATGTCGAATTATCGCCGTCTCGTCTTTTCTGCGATGAGCGCGTCTGCCATGCTTGGCGCGATCCTCGCCACCCCGGCCAGCGGCCAGAGTGCCTTTGCCGATCTCGGCGCCATCGATGCCGCTGTCGAAGCTTTCACCGGCGCGCCTGCGGGCGCGATCGGCGGGGCGCGCATGCCGGTCGATCGCCGCCTGCGGCTTGCCCGATGCAGCCGCGATCTGGCGCTTTCGTTCCATGGCAACCGCATCGACATGCTCAGTGTGGCATGCCCCGATCCGGGCAGCTGGCGCATCTTCGTGGCGCTCAATTCGGCTTCCGCCAGCCCTGTTGCGGCGAGCCGGGCGCAACAGGCAACCCCGGTCATCGCGCGCGGCGACATGGTGAGCATTGTGGTCGAGGGACCAGGTTTCAGCGTGCAACAGGCCGGCGAAGCGATGGAAGCGGGCGCTCTGGGCGACTGGATCCGCGTACGCCCCGCCGGCACGCGCGAGAGCTTGCGCGGACGCATCGAAGCACCGGGCAAAGTCACTATTTCGCGGTCATGAGCGGTCAGGCCTTAAATTGTGTAAACGCCCGCCGTTCTGCGTAACAAGCCAGTGTTTGGCAGGTTCAATCACGTTTCAAGGAAAGTGCGATGTCACCTAATGATATCTCCCGCATCCAGGGCGTAACGGGCGTCCGGCAGGACACCGCCGGGCCATTGCGTCTTGATGTACCCGGCGCTGCAGCAAATCCGCTTGCCTCTGATGCCGCGGCTAGCGCTGCTGCACCGGAAATCCGCATCGATCCCGCACCAACGACCGATCTGCGCACTGCGCCGATCAATGGCGAAAGGGTCAGCGAAATCCGCAATGCGATCCAGAGCGGCAATTACCCTCTGTTTCCGGCGCAGATTGCTGACGCGATGATTGCAGCGCCGCTGCTGCTCAGCGTTGAAGCATGAGCGCGGACATGACCAATCCGGCTGAGATGGCGGCAATGCTGCGGCAAATGATTGCCGTTCTGGAAGCCGAGCGGCACGCGCTTGCCGGGCTTGATCTTGATGCTCTCATGGCCAGCGCAGCGCAAAAGCAGTCGCTGTGCGAAACTTTCGAGGCGGCCAATGATGACGATGCGCCCGCGAGCGCACTCGACGAGGAATGCCGGGCGCTCACGCTGCAGGCGCGGCGTCTCAACGAGATCAATCGCCAGGTCCGCAACCTGCTCGCGCGCAATGTCGCCGCTCGGCTCGATGTGCTCACCGGCGCAGCGCCAACCTATAGTGCCAAAGTGCGCTCGCAGCTGGCGGCCGGCGCGCTTTAACCAAGTTTGGCACGCCTCTTGCTCTGACTGCTCTGTCCATTCGCGATGGAGCATGACAAGTGAGTGTTGCTGTAAATTCCCCGCAAGTTTCGCCGTTGGCCGCTTCGGTCGTGGCCGCGCCGCCGCAGGTGCACAGCGCGATTGCCCAAGCCGCGCAGCGCGGCAATGTCAGCTTTGACTATCTGCTCGCGCAGGCCCGCATGGAAAGCGGCCTTGATCCTTCCGCCCGCGCAAAGACCTCTTCGGCTGCGGGCTTGTTCCAGTTCATCGACAGTACCTGGCTCAATACCATGCAAAAGCACGGCGGCATGCCCCAGGGCATGAGCCGTGATGCCGTTCTGGCCATGCGCTATGACCCGCAGATGGCCTCGCAGATGGCCGCTGCGCTCGCTTCCGACAACCGGGCAGGCCTGCGCACCACGCTGGGCCGCGAGCCTGATCATGCCGAGCTTTACCTCGCCCATTTCCTCGGCCTTGGCGGAGCGCAGAAAATGCTCGCCGCCGATCCGTCGGCATCGGCTGCTACGCTGTTCCCCGAAGCGGCGCGCGCCAACCGGGCGATTTTCTACGACAATGGCGCAGCGCGCAGCGTGGGCGAAGTCGTGGGCGTCATTCGCGAGCGGATGGACGCCGCCAAGGCGCAGGGCAACGGAGGTTTCTCCCCTATTGCGCCCGGCCAGCGCGCCTTTTCCACCTTTGCCAATGCGCCGCATGCGCCTGCGAGCGAGGAGCCGCGCCGCGCAAGCATGGCCGATACGCTGCGCAGCGCCTTTGCCGGCAGCGAGCACACTCTGTCGCCTGCCGCGCATGGCCGCGTGACGAAGGCTTACGCGCGGCTCAATGCGCTGGGGATGTAACTGATGAATTTCTCGCGCCTGCCATTCCCCATGCCGTCCGCCACGGTGGCCTTGCCGCTGGGCATCCTGATGGTGATCGTGCTGCTTATCCTGCCGATCCCCACGATGATGCTGGACGCCTTCTTCGTCCTCAATATTGCGCTTTCGGTCGCAATCCTGATGGTCGCGATGAACGCGAACAAGCCGCTCGATTTCTCCTCCTTCCCCTCGGTTCTGCTGTTTGCAACGCTGCTGCGCCTCGCGCTTAACGTGGCATCGACGCGCATCGTGCTCGTCAATGGGCATGAAGGCGAGGGCGCGGCAGGCAAGGTGATCGAAAGCTTCGGTCGCTTCCTGGTGGAAGGCAATTTCATCGTCGGCCTGTTCGTTTTCGTGATCCTGCTGATCATCAATATGGTGGTGATCACCAAGGGCGCAGGCCGCGTCTCGGAAGTCTCCGCGCGCTTCACGCTCGATGCCTTGCCCGGCAAGCAGATGGCGATCGACAGCGATATTGCCGCAGGTCTGATGACCGCCGAGGAAGCCAAGGCGCGCCGCGCGGAAATCAGCACCGAGGCCGATTTCTACGGCGCGATGGATGGCGCCTCAAAGTTCGTCAAGGGCGATGCCATTGCAGCGCTGCTGATCCTTGGCATCAATATCATCGGCGGCCTTACGCTTGGCGTGGTGACGCATGGCCTGAGCTTTGGCGATGCGGCCGAGTTCTATATCACCTTGTCGATCGGTGATGCGCTGGTGGCACAGGTGCCTGCGCTGCTCCTGTCGATCGCGGCCGCCGTGATCGTGACGCGCGTGACCGACAAGTCCGACCTTTCGGGCCATATTGCCGGCCAATTTTCCGATCCGGGCAGCTGGTTGCCGGTCGCTTTCGTACTTGCCGCGCTCGGCGCGATTCCGGCGATGCCACAGACCGTTTTCCTCCCTGCTGCGGCCATGGCCGGTGCCCTGTGGTGGACGCTTACCAAGCTCAAGCGCGAGAAACAGGCCGCCGCCATTCTCGCCAATGAAGAGCCGCCCGCTCCGCCCGACAGGATCGCAATCGAGGATGTGTCTGATCATACGCTCGTCACCCTCGAACTGGGCTATTCGCTGGTGCATCTTGTCGATGAGGCGCGCGATGCGCCGCTCGTCTCGCGGATTGCCGGGGTGCGGCGGCAATTGTCGGAAGAAATGGGCTTTGTCGTGCCGCAATTGCGCGTGCGCGACAGTCTCGATATCGCGCCTGATGCCTACCGCGTCATGTTGGGCGGCGTGTGTATTGCCAGCGTCATGATCAAGCCGCAAAAGCTGCTGGCGATTGATGTCGGCGAGAGCAATCCCACGCACCGCTTGCACGGCGAAGCCACCACCGATCCCACCTTCCATTGCCCCGCCTTGTGGATCGAGAAATCCGCGCGCGAGGAAGCGGTGGCTGAAGGCTTCCTGGTGGTCGATGCAGCGACAATCATCGCGACCCATCTGGGGCAGCTTCTGACCACCAATGCCGGGCAATTGCTTGGCCCTGAAGAAGTCCGCGCGGCGATGGATTCGCTGGCCGAAAAGCGCCCGGGCCTCGTCGAGGCGGTGACACCCGATCCGCTTTCGCTGGCCGCTTTGACGCGCGTCTTGCGTTTGCTGCTCGCCGACGGGATCACGCTGGCGCATCCGGTGCCGCTTCTTGCCAGCCTGGCGGGCGCATTGCAGCTGACGCAAGATGCCGAACAGCTCGTCGAGCGCGTGCGCGCCGATCTTGGCGCCATGCTGGTCGCGCGGGCGTGTCCGCCGGGTGAAAGATTGCCGGTGATCACGCTTGCCGCGCCACTCGAAAGCGCAATCCTGCAAGGTTTGCGCGATCCATCGACCGGTCAGGTGATCATCGACCCTGAGCTGGCTGCACGCATATCGCGCGAAGTCGGCGAGCTTATCGGCAGCGCCACTGGCGCGGCGACCCCGGCGCTGATCGTGCAACCGCCCGCCCGCCGCCCGCTTGCCGCGATGCTCAAGCAGCGCGTGCCGCAGGCGCATGTCCTGTCGATTGCCGAGCTGCCCGCTACGCAGGCGATCGAAGTGCTCGCCGTCATTGGCGATCAGGAACGGCCTGAAAAGCAGTCCGCGCCGCAACCTGTTCTGACCGCGCAACCGGAGGCCATCGCTGCATGAAACACGATTATTCCGCCTTCGCCGCCCGCGAAGCCGCGTCAAAGGCCTATGCCGATCCGCAAGTTGTCGCGCGCAGGGTGAGGGATTTCCTGCCGCTCGTGCACAAGGCCGCCTGGCATATCTACGGCTCTGGCCGTGATGGGCTGGAAGTCGAGGATCTCATCCAGATCGGCCTCTTGACGCTGACCGAATGCGCTCGCCGCCATGACCGGCCGACCGAGGACGGCTTTGCCGCCTATGCCAAGATGCGCGTTCGGGGCGCGATGTTCGATTATCTGCGCAAGATGGCACTCGACACGCGCTCAGCGATCCGCCGCCAGCGCGAGGCGGACAATGCGCGGCAGGCGTTCCGCGGCGAACATGGCCGCATGCCCGACGATGCCGAACTGGCGCGCGCCCTGGGCGTGAGCGCGGAAGAGCTTCTGGCCTATACGGGCGAGCAATTGCGCGAAGTGGGGCTCGACGATAGCTACGCTGAGCAGCAAAGCGCGTTCGTCGACCCGGGCGAAGATGCACTGGCACAGTTGATCGAGGCCGAAGGCAGTGCGCTGCTGACGCAAAGGCTCGCCGAATTGCCCGAGCGGCTTCAACTGGTGCTCCAGCTCTATTTCGTGGAAGAGCTCAACTTGGCCGAAATTGCCGCGACACTCGATGTCAGCGTGCCGCGCGTGCATCAGTTGAAGGCGCAGGCGCTCGACAAATTGCGCGCTTCACTGATAGAAGACGACGACTGACAAGTACTTACCGCAATACTCGCTTTCTGCCGGACTGTCATTCTGCTATCGATTGAGGAAGTTAGCTAACATCTCGGCGGAGCCAGCGCGGCATGCAGAAGAACACGGCATCTCTCGGAATTGTTGTCGAGCTCGAGAACATAGAGACTTCGGGAGCCGAGCGGGCGCTTGTCAATCTGCGCGAATTGCAGCGGCAGATCGGGGCACTCGCCAACAAGCCGCACGGCTCCATCCAGTTCTTTGTGGTGTACGACAACCAGGTTTTTGCCGCTGAAGATGCGATGCGCTTTATCGATGAGACCGGCATCAGCGCCAATCCGCTATTTGCAGCTGAGGCTGTCGGTGCGAGAAACATCCATTACTACGAACACAAGAATGTCGGTATCAACCGCTGCACAACCGACAATGTGCTCTTGATGGACAGCGATATCCTCATTCAGGACCGCTGGCTCGAGTTGTTGCTCACCGCGCTCGAGGACGAGAAGGTCGATTTCGTCAGCGGCAATTCGCCAATTGAGACCCCGCGCCTGTTCGACAAGCTCTACGCGCTTACCGATCCCGGATTTCCCTTGCATACGCATGAGCGCACCGGATTGCACCCGACAGAGGGGATCATGGCCAATGCTTTCCTGTTTCGCCGCAGCGCCGCGCCTGAACCGTTGTTCCCGCGCATCAATGCCTATCGCGGCCATTGCGCCGTGGCTTCGCAGCAGATGCTGCGCGACGGGAAAACGCTCTATAAACAGTATGATGCCATTGCCCGGCACCCTTCGCAGGACACTTACCGAGACTATCTTGCGAGAGCTTACGCGGAAGGCTGCGATGCCATCGCCCTGGCGCGTTACAGCAATATGCAGACCTTTCGCGGCAAGACGAGCCGGACGATAGTGGGCACGGGCTTGCGCTTTGGCCGCAATGTCTGGGGATTGGCCAAACGCATCCTCACCAAACGCAAAGCCGTTGACTTGCCCTTGTGGGGCGTTCCTTTGGCCTTTCTCGTGGGGCTGACCTATTTCGGCATGCGGATTGTTGGTGAGGTGGCGATGCTGATCAACGCGCCTGTGGCGCAGCGCCTTTCCATCGCCAAGGCGGTTACGCAAGGCTGAGCCTGCCGTGCGGCCTTAAGTGTCCGCAGCTGTATCCGATGGCACCGCGCGCGCTAAAGTCCTGCGCGGTTTTTGACGCGATACCACGATTGATTCAAGCGCAGTCGATGGCGAGAGCATGATCGCCTGCGACACGGCAACCAGCAGCGACCATGGCGCCGCCAGAGCCTTGCGCGAAATGAGCTTGCTGAAAAAGAACTGCTGCATCGTCCTTGCAGGAATGGTGCCGCGCATCTGGCGCATCCAGACTAGCGAATTTCGTGTTGCGCGGGGATTGCTAGATATCCGCCTTGGATCATCGATCAGGCGGTAGACTGAGAGGCATTCCTCCAGATAGACGATTTGCGCGCCGGCCTGTTGCAGCCTTATCGCAAAGTCCCAGTCCTGATGGCGGGGCAATTGAGGGTTGAACCGGAGGATCTTTGCCAGACGCGCAGGCAGGAGCAAGGTCGAGGTCTGCAGCGCGCAATCCTGCTCAAGAAAATAGTGCCACAAGGGACGGTAATTGCTCGGGCTCACCGTGTTGGCGGGATAGCGAGAACCGGCGGGCTCCAAATAGCAATTGCTGGCGCAGAAGCTGCCCGGCGAAATCCTGCCGGTGCCGAATTTCAGCATCGCCTCGATCTGCTTTGCCAGCTTGCCGGGCAACCAGATATCGTCGGCATCGAGCAAGGCAATGAGGTCGCCCTGCGCCGCATCTATTCCGGTGTTTCGCGCAGCCGATCCGCCGCGATTGGTTTCGTGGCGGATTACCCGCACCCCATCGAACCTGCTGGCATCGTCTTGCGCAGCCTGCGCATCGGCCGAGGCATCATCGACAATCAGGACTTCGCAGATGTTCGCATCCTGCGCGATCGCGCTCGCGACCGCTTCAGCGAGCGTCTCCCGCGCGACATTGAAGCACGGAATCACAACAGATACAGATGGTTGGCCCTGCATGGTGATTGTGCAATCGCAAAGTCGCCGCAAGGCAACGGGCTGCGCCCTCCTGATTAACCCACTTGCTCAAGAGATCCCGCCATCCTGAGGAACTAAGGGTTAACACATAGGTGGAGTACTTAGAAGTCCTGCCGGTCGAGTAAGAAGAGAAATCACGGGAGAGAATTTTATTTGCGAGCGCGATTACCGATGGTCCGCGCCACGTAAAATGACTGTCCCAATAGTAGACAGTTTTCTGGCGCGAAACTGCTGGCGCGATTAAACTGTGACAAAATTGCGTTCATGCAAAAACGCTGGGGATCTTCCCCTGTGACGCAAGGTCAGGCGATGACCCCGTACAAATCATGCGCGTCGGCATCTTCAACGAGCACGGGCACAATGTCGCCGGGACTGAGCGTTTCGGGAACATTGCGCAGGAACACCGCGCCGTCGATCTCGGGCGCGTCGGCCTCGGACCTGCCCGTTGCGCCAATATCGCCATCTTCGTCGGGCTCGCCCACTTCGTCGATGATCACTGGCAGCGTGCGGCCCACTTTGGCCGCGAGCTTGGCGGCGCTGATGCGCTCGGTGACTTCCATCAGGCGGGCATAGCGCTGTTCTTTGACGGCTTCGGGGACCGGATCGGGCAGCGCATTGGCCGACGCGCCTTCGACCGGCTCGAACCGGAACGCGCCCACGCGGTCAAGCTGGGCTTCCTCGAGCCAGTCGAGCAGATATGCGAAATCATCCTCGGTCTCGCCCGGAAAGCCGACGACGAAACTGGAACGGATCGTAAGTTCGGGGCAAATTGCGCGCCATGACTTGAGCCGTTCGAGCACCTTGGCCTCGTTCGCCGGGCGGCGCATCGCTTTCAGCACCTTGGGCGCGGCGTGCTGGAACGGAATGTCGAGATAGGGGGTGAGCAGCCCCTCGGCCATCAACGGGATGACTTGATCGACATGCGGGTAGGGATAGACATAGTGCAGGCGCACCCATGGCGCGCGGCCCTCGGGCGTATGCAGACCGCCGAGTTCGCGCGCCAGATCGGTCATGTGTGCGCGCACCGGATGGCCCTTCCAGTCGCGCGGCTCATGCCGCGTATCGACGCCGTACGCGGATGTATCCTGGCTAATCACGAGCAATTCGCGCGTGCCCGCCGCGACCAGCTTTTCAGCCTCGCGAAGGACAGCATCAATGCGCCTGCTGGCGAGCTTCCCACGCAATTGCGGGATGATGCAGAAGGAACAGGTGTGATTGCAGCCCTCGGAAATCTTGAGGTAGCTGTAATGGCGCGGCGTCAGCTTCACATCGGGTTGCGGGATCAGATCGACAAACGGGCCCTGGCTTGGCGGGGCGTGGGTGTGCACCGCTTCGACCACGGCTTCGTATTGATGCGCCCCGGTGATCGCCAGCACTGCGGGATGAGCGGCGCGGATTGCATCGGCTTCC
>DAIQNS010000043.1:0-9303 GCA_036788315.1 Alteraurantiacibacter sp.
GCCTGCTGCCGGTGAGATAGCGCGCGCGGCGCGTCATCGACCAAGAGCACACCGGTTTCGACCGGGATGGCCCAAGGGGGCTGGTCATTGCGCTCCTCGCGGGCTTAAAGCAGGAGCATGAAATCGGCCCGAACCGAGGATGCGCCAGCGCATGTACCGTTTGCGACAGTGCTGCTGTCGGTGGCGGGCCTGTGGCTTACCTATTTCGTGATCTACAGCCTGCGCGGCGAATTGGTGCATCTGTCTTTCGGCAGTGAGATCCTGTGGCGGCGCGCCCTGTCCTGCGCGATCGGTGCAGTCATCACGCTTGGCCTGTGGCTGCTCCTGCGCCTGTTCGATGCGCGCGCCCTGTGGATCAAGATTGCCGCTGCACTGCTGTTTTCGCTGCCGGTCGCGCTGCTCATTGCCAATGCCAATTACTATGTGTTCGCCCCGATCGAGGAAGAGGCCTTCCGCTATGCCGCCGAGCAGCGCGGGTTTACCGTGCGGCGCGACAATGGTGGCGATCTGATGGTCGATATCCCCGCGATCGGCATTCCCGATGCACCGCCCGGCGCCGCCGCGACGATTTCCGCCGATACGCTGATGGGCAGCAATTGGGAGAAGATCACCGAAGTGGCCTTTGGCCGCTATTTCATGCTGCTGGCATGGTGCGCGCTGTATCTGGCGCTGTTGACCGGTGAGAAGGCGCGCACGGCGGAGCGGCGCGAAGGCGAGTTCCGGCGTGCGGCCAAAGCGGCGGAACTGCGCAGCTTGCGTTATCAGGTCAATCCGCATTTCCTGTTCAACACGCTCAATTCGCTGTCCGCGCTGGTGCTGACCGGCAAAACGCAGGCCGCCGAGAGGATGATCCAGACACTCAGCACCTTCTACCGCCGCAGCCTTGCCGATGACCCGAGTTCGGATGTTCTGCTGCGCGACGAGATAGCGTTGCAAAAGCTCTATCTCGACATCGAATCGGTGCGCTTTCCGATGCGGCTGCGCATGCAATTTGAGATCCCCGCCGAGCTAGAAGAAACTTTCATTCCAGGCATGATCCTGCAACCGATCATCGAAAATTCGGTCAAGCATGCGGTCGCGCCGTCAACGGGGCAAGTGACGATCACAGTGTCCGCGCGGGAAGAATACGGACGGCTGGTCCTGACAATTGCAGACAATGGCGACATGGCAGCGGCCAATGAGAAAACGCGCCCCGGCTTCGGCATTGGCCTTAGCAACGTGTCAGAACGCTTGATGGCGCGCTTCGGCGAGGATGCAAGCGTGGTGTCGGGCCCTGTGCCCGGGGGCTATGTCACGCATTTGCGCATGCCAGTTTGCCGCGCGCGCGAAACGGCCGCCGCATGAGCGGGAGCGCCGACAGCCAAAGCGACGCGATGCGCACCCTGCGCACGCTGATCGTTGATGATGAACCGCTGGCGATCGAACGGATGCAGGTCTTGTGCGCGGAGATTCCGGGCATCGCGGTTATCGGTACAGCCAATGACGGCGAATGCGCGCTGCGGCTGACCGAGAAACTGGCGCCTGATCTGCTGCTGCTGGACATGACCATGCCGGGCATTGACGGATTGGGCGTGGCTTCGCAACTGGCGCGCAAGGAGCATGCGCCAGCGATCATTTTTGTGACTGCGCATGAGGATTTCGCGGTGGCCGCCTTCGATCTGGAGGCGGTCGATTATGTGTTGAAGCCGGTCGCCCGTGAGCGCCTCGAACGCGCCATTGAGCGCGCGCTGGTGCGGCGCGATGCAGCGCCCAGGGAAAAGGCCAGCGCGAGCGAATGGCTCGAGGAATTCTGGGTCCCCAACCGTTCCGAGCTCTTGCGTATCGCTGCCGGAGAAGTGCAGCGGATCGATGCTGAGCGCGACTATGTGCGGCTGCATGCGGGCGAACGAACCTATATGCTGCTGCAGACGATCGCCGGACTCGAGGCAAGGCTGGATCCGGCGAAGTTCATCCGCATTCACCGCTCGACCATCCTGCGGCGCGATTTCATTCGCGGCCTGCGCCATGAAGGGCTGGGCGTGTGGTGCGTGGAACTGGCCGATGGGCAGGAGCTGCGCATCGGGCGCACTTATCTCAAACAGGTGAAAGCCATGGCCGTGCGCTGAGGGGCCGGAGCAGCGCACCGCCATGCGGTTCGCGATCCGGCCCGGCTCACCTTCAGCCTATCCGCGCGCGTCAGTGTCGCGCTTGATCTTGGCAAAATGCTGGTCGAGCTGGCGTTTTGCCTCGCGGAAGCATTGGCGCGATTCGCGCGAAATGATGCGCGTGCCAAGCGTGCTTTCATCCATGCCGCAAACCTGCCGTGCGGTTGCTTCTATCCGGCGATCGAGTTCAGCGATGCCTTCGGAGGTTGAAAGGTCGAGATCGGCATAGACGACTCCCGCTGAGCGGGGCCCGTCGGCAGCGGAAAGTGCAGGCGCCATGGCGAGGGCAGCAGCGGCGAGCGTTATTGTTGCAGTCTTGATAAACATGGGGGGTCCTTCCTGTGCAGGCTTCTTCTGGTGCTTCTTGTTCGGGCTTTTTGTCCAAGCCTCTTCTTGTTCGAACCCTTAGCAGTGGTTGCGCCGCAGCCGGTGGGACTATGAGCGGCTGCGGCGCAAGAAGATGGATAGACCGCAAACGCGCTCGCCGCTGCACAGCGTCGATCTGGAGGCGGGATAGCTCGACAAGCGCGCTCCGCTTCCGACGAGCGGCAAACACGGCTCCACGAACGTCTGTTTGCATCGTGGCCAGTTGCGCTAAGGTGGGCGGGCCATGTTGTTGTTTATCGCTTTTCTTCTGGGAATCGCCAATTTTGCCGCGCACCGCGCCGCGGTGGAAAGCGGGCATCCGCTGCTCAGCGTCTATGCAAGGGAAAGCTGGCCCACAATGCGCAGGGTCATGCTGCTGATCGAATTTGCCGTGCTTGTTGGTGTCATGATGCTGGCCTATGCCGGGCGCGAGGGATGGTTGTGGTTCTATGTGATTTACTCCATCGCCAATATCGGCTTTGCCTGGGCAATTGTGACGCGCCGTATCTGAGCCGCTTATCTCATTGCAATTAAAAAGAAATTGATGACCGCCCAAGCTGACCGCCTGTTTCACATAAGCGACATCCATTTCGGGGTGGAGGACATGCGTGCCCATGCCGCCTTTGCCGATGCCGTGCGCACGGAGCGGCCCGATGCCATCCTGTGCACCGGCGACATCACGCAGCGCGCGACGCACCGTCAATTTGCGGCAGCGGCGGCCTATTTCAGGGCGCTCGAAGTGCCCGTGATGCTGTTTCCCGGCAATCACGACCTGCCCTATTACAATCTCATCGAACGGTTTCGTAATCCCTATGCGCGCGCCAGGAAGCTGGAAATGCAGGTCGGCCAGAAGCTTGCACTGCGCCATGCTGTGATTGTGCCGTTCGATACGAACGCTGCGGCGCAGTGGCGCTGGCCATGGTCGGACGGGGTGGTGAAAGCGCGCAAGCTCGATGCCGCGCTGGCGCAGCTTGCGCAATATTCCGGCGACCCGCGGCGCAAGCTGATCGCCTGCCACCATCCGCTGCTGCCCGCGCGCGATGACCAGCGCAATCCGACCATTCGCGGCGAAGAAGCATTTGCCGCGCTCGCCAGCGCCGGGGCAGAGGCGGTGCTCTCGGGCCATGTACACGTGTTTTTCGACCAGATGCGCGAACATGGCGGGCAGGCCATGCGCATGATCGGCGCGGGCACGCTTTCCACACGGCTGCGCGGCGCTCCGCCGAGCTACAACGCGCTGACGATCGACGGGGCGGGGATTACGGTCGAGCGGCGGGATCTCGCCTGACCCGGACCGCAGGCTGTTGGCTGGGGGCCAGACCCAGCTTGCCGATTGCCCGAAAGCCGGATCGTGCGCAAACCCAAACCTTATGTTGCATCGGAAAGCTCGACGCAAAAATATTCTCCCGGACTAGCCGAATACCCGTCAAGCCGAATAATCACTCGATAGGAACAAAAGTCTCGAAAAATGATTGAACAAGAAAGTTCGTCAGGGGAGAGGCTATGCAATTCTTCAATTATCAAGACCTCGCGCGAATTATGCTTTCGGGGCGTAAGGAACTTCCCTTATCTATTGATCTTGTAGTCGGCGTTCCGCGCAGTGGCATGATTCCTGCTGCAATGCTTGCTACGCAATTGAACGTACCTCTGGCCGATGTGGATTCGTTTCTGGATGGTCGAATACACCGCTGCGGTTTCACCAAATCAGTTCCGAATATCGATCAGGCCCGGTCATCCTCCCGCGTTGTCTTGATTATTGATGATGTGGTGGGATCGGGCCGGTCGATCCGCCATATCCAGGACGAAGTGGCGCGGCGCAATGTTGCAGGCAAGCTCATCTACTGCGCCGTCTTCAGTCCGGTATCCAATCATCCCGATGTCGATATCGTCCTGCACCGGCTGAGGGGGCCGGTCGCGTTTCCGTGGAACCTGATGCACCATCCAGTGCTCGAGACGGCCTGTGTCGACATTGACGGGGTTTTGTGCACCAATCCCGAGGGCCACGAGAGCGGCGAGGGCAAGGCGTATCAACAGTTTCTGGAAAGTGCTCGTCAGTTACACGCCACTTCGGGCAAGATCGGCTGGCTGGTAACCAGTCGGACCCATTATCACCGAGCTCAGACCGAGGCCTGGCTTGACCGCCACGGGATTCAATACGACCAATTGGTGATGGCGACGGACACAGAAAAGCAGAATTCGCCAGCCTACAAGGCAAAGGTTTATGTCGAGACAGGTGCCAGCATCTTTATCGAGAGCGAGGCGCATGATGCCAGCGTGATCGCCGAGATCTCTGGGCGGCCGGTTATTTGCATCGAGAGCTTCGAAATGATCACTCCGGGTCAGACCGCCAGGGTCAAGCCTTCAGCGGCCAGCAAGCAGCAGGCTGTCACTTGGCGTGACCGCAAGAGCGCTGCCAAACTGATGCTGCGATCGGCGCTGGGAAACAACGCCTATTATTCGTTGAAGAAGATCGCCCGCAATCTCAATGAACTGGTGCATTGAGGCCGGCGTCGTGAAACTTCTCTAACCAGAACCAGATGCACGCTGATACCAGAAGGGCGGCCCCTCGCGGAGCCGCCCCTTGGATATCCTGCGTTGCAGCAAGCGGATCAACGCTTCGAGAACTGGAAGCTCTTGCGGGCTTTTGCCCGGCCATATTTCTTGCGCTCGACCACGCGGCTATCGCGTGTGAGGAAGCCGGCGGCCTTCACGATGCCGCGCAAAGCGGGCTCATACTTGGTCAATGCCTGGCTGATGCCGTGCTTGACCGCGCCAGCCTGACCCGAGAGGCCACCGCCGGCCACAGTGGCGACGATGTCATACTGGCCTTCGCGCTCGGAAATCGAGAACGGCTGGTTGATTACGAGGCGCAGCGTTGGACGTGCGAAATACACTTCCTGATCCTTGCCGTTGACGATCACCTTGCCGGTACCGGGCTTGAGCCAGACGCGGGCTACGGCATCCTTGCGGCGGCCGGTGGCATAGGCGCGGCCCTGTGCGTCAAGCTCCTGCTCACGCAATGGCATCGTCGGCGCGGCAACGATGGTTTCGCCAGCTTCGGCATCGCCTTGCGGGGCATCGCCCACGACGTCCTTGAGATCCGCGAGATCGGTTGCGGTATTGCTCTCGCCAGCTGTATTTTCCGGGGCCATCAGGCGTTCACCTTGTTCTTGCGGTTCATGCTCGCAACATCGAGCAATTCGGGCTTCTGCCCTTCATGAGGATGCTCGGTGCCATTGTAGAGGTGCAAATTCTTCATCTGCACACGGCCCAGCGGCCCGGTCGGAACCATCCGCTCAACCGCCTTTTCGAGCACGCGCTCCGGGAAGCGGCCTTCGAGCACCTTGGCTGCAGTCGTTTCCTTGATTCCGCCGGGATAGCCGGTGTGCTTGTAATAGACCTTCTTCGCTGCCTTGTTGGCAGTGAAACGCACCTTGTCGGCATTGAGGACGACCACGTGATCGCCGCAATCGACATGCGGGGTGTAGCTTGGCTTGTGCTTGCCGCGCAGGATATTGGCGATAATCGAGGCGAGGCGGCCGACAACGAGGCCCTCGGCATCAATCACGTGCCATTTCTTTTCGACCTCGGCGGGCTTGATAGACCGCGTCGTTCTGCTGAGCGCCTTCATGGCTCGATTTCCTCAAATAACGAATATGGGTCAGAGCGAGCGGGAATCACCTTCCAGCAGCTCTGCGGAGGCGCGCATTTGTCGGTTTACGAGCGCAAAGTCAAGCTGCAGGCGGGATACAGGAGAGGTAAATTAATACCTTTAGCTACTGGCCGCGCGTTCGCCGGTCCTTTCCGCGAGCCACTGGCGCATCGCATCGGGCGCTTCATCGGCGATCCAGCCCGACACGGCGGGGACATCGTAGGGATGCAGCTTGGCCAGACGGGTGCTAGCTGCCGCCAATTGCTGCGCGCTGGTCTTGCACAACATCGCGACTTCATCTGCAGTCTCGATCTCGTCCTGCCACCGGAAGAGCGAGACGACCCCGGGGATGATGTTCGCACAGGCAATCAGCCGTTCTGCCAAGAGCGTTTCGGCCACGGCACGGGCCTCATTTTGCGTGGGAAAAGCACACCAGATCAGCGCGGCACGCGTTTCGCTCATGCGGGCCTGCCAAGGCTGTGCATCGCCCAGGCGCAGGAGACGGTGAGGAGAGCGCCCATGCCCTGATGTGCCACCGCGAGCCACAGCGAAACGCCCGAGACCACCGTAGCAATGCCCAGCACCATCTGGATGCCAAGCGTGACATGCACTGCGCGCGATGCGGCCACCGCTCCGCCGCGCTTCGCCCGCACCGCAAGCACCACAAGCGCTGCCAAGGCGGCAAAGGCCCACCAGCGATGCGCGAAATGCAGCCAGAAGGGATCATGCGTCAAAACCCACAAGAACCCGCGCGACCAATCAATCCCGGGCACGAGCTGACCGTACATCAGCGGCCAGGTATTCGAGGCGTGGCCCGCATTGAGGCCTGCCACCCATGCACCAAGCAGCAATTGCACGAAAAAGACGAGTGCAATTGCGATGGTAAAGGGGCTCAATCGAGCGGGCCGTGCTTGCGGGCCATGCGCATGCTGCAGCAGGTCGAGCGCCGTCCAGACAAGCCCCGCAAGCGTGAAAAAGGCGGTCAGGAGATGGATCGACAGCCAGAAATGGCTGACATCGGTCATCTGGCCCGAGAGGCCCGAGCGCACCATGAACCATCCGAAGGCGCCTTGCAGGCCGCCCAGCGCCAATAGCGCAATGAGACGACCCTTGTAGCCTTCAGGGATTGCACCGCGCACCCAGAACCATGCCAGCGGCAGCGCATAGGCCAGCCCCAGCAAGCGCCCGAGCAAGCGGTGGAACCATTCCCAGAAATAGATGAACTTGAAATCCGCCATGGTCATTCCGGCAGGGCCGGCTTCATAGCGATACTCGGGCGTCGCGCGATATTTGGCGAACTCGGCTTGCCAGTGCACTTCGCTCAAAGGCGGCAATACACCGGTAATGGGCTGCCACTGCGTGATCGAGAGGCCGCTTTCGGTGAGGCGCGTGATCCCGCCCACGATCACCATGACCAGGACCATGCCGGCCACAGCGAAAAGCCAACGCGCCAGGAGGACAGGCTGGTGCGCCAAAGGCGGTGATGGCGCAATCTCGAATGGTCGGGCAATCTCGTGCATTTATTCGCTCTGCGACACAGACAGGAAAAGCGCAATATGTTCCAAGGTTCGCCTTGCGCAATGTTATAGCGTTACATACTTAGGTGCTCATGCAGCCTGTTTCGCCATGGATTCGCGGCCGATTGGACCGCATGGGCATTGCGCTGTCAGTGCTTTGCGCGGTGCACTGTGTTGCGGTTCTGGTTCTCGTGGTGGGCCTTGGACTTGGCGGAAGTCTGCTGCTCAGCCACGAATTTCACAAAGTCGGTCTGATCATTGCTGCTGCCATTGCTGGCGTTGCGATCGGCGCGGGCGCTTTGCATCATCGCAAGCGCAAACCTTTCGTCGTGGCTATGACAGGGCTCACTTTCATGGGCGGCGCGCTGGCGGTTGGCCATGGTGTGGAAGAGACGGTTTTGACTGTTATCGGGCTGGCTCTGCTGACTGCGGGCCACATCCTGAACTTGCGCAGCGCCTGACACTCGCTATCTGGCGCTGCATGACTGCGCCCATCACCCTCATCGTCAACGGCGAAAGCCGCCGCACCAGTGCCACAACCTTAGCCGATCTCGTGCGCGAGCTCGGGCTCGAGCCGGAGAAGGTCGCGGTCGAGCATAATGGCATCATCGCGCCGCGCTCGGCCATCGGGCAAACTCCGCTGAGTGATGGCGACAGGCTCGAGATTGTCCATTTCGTCGGCGGCGGTTCGGGCGTTGAGGACAGCTGGGAAGTGGCGGGGCGCCGGTTCACCTCGCGGCTGATCGTGGGCACGGGCAAATACAGGGACTTCGCGCAGAACGCCGCCGCGCTCGAGGCCTCGGGCGCCGAAATCGTCACCGTCGCGGTGCGCCGCGTGAATATTTCCGATCCGAGCCAGCCGGTGCTGACCGATTTTATCGATCCTGCCAAGATCACCTATCTCCCCAACACTGCCGGATGTTTCACCGCTGAAGATGCCATCCGCACCTTGCGGCTGGCGCGTGAAGCGGGCGGCTGGGATCTGGTAAAGCTCGAAGTTCTGGGCGAGGCGCGCACGCTCTATCCCGATATGCGCGAAACGCTCAAAGCGACCGAAGTGCTTGTTCGCGAAGGCTTCAAGCCGATGGTTTACTGCGTCGATGATCCGATTGCCGCCAAGCAGCTCGAAGAAGCGGGCGCGGTTGCGATCATGCCGCTTGGTGCGCCGATTGGCAGCGGCCTTGGTATTCAGAACCGTGTGACGATCCGCCTGATCGTTGAAGGCGCGAAAGTGCCCGTGCTGGTCGATGCCGGCGTTGGCACCGCGTCCGATGCGGCGGTGGCGATGGAACTGGGCTGCGACGGCGTCTTGATGAACACCGCTATTGCCGAGGCAAAGGACCCGATCCGCATGGCGCGCGCGATGAAGCTTGCCGTCGAGGCTGGGCGCCATGCATATCTCGCCGGGCGCATGGGAACGCGCAAATATGCCGATCCTTCCAGCCCGCTCGCGGGGTTGATCTAGGTCCGCATCCTCCGGGCTGCCCCGCCAACGCAGCTAACGGGATAATAACCATTTACCGGCACGATGAGGTCCTCAATCCTGCAGGGACCATCGCTATGTCGTTCATGTCGTCCACAGCGTCCTCAACCATCGCCGAAATGCGCGAATTTGCCAGCTTCA
>DAIQNS010000043.1:9313-12351 GCA_036788315.1 Alteraurantiacibacter sp.
CTCCTCGATCGATGAAGTGATCAAGGCTGATGCCAGACCCAAACGCAAGATCGGATGGCGCTCATGATCTTCAAACCTGTCAGCACGATCAAGGTTGGAATTGATTTCGGAAAGGGGCCGCTTGACGTGGGCCGCCTCGCGATCCGTAAACGGATTATCTATTTCGAGTATGAGCGCAGCTTCATCGAACGCAGCATTGACATCGCTTTCGGCCGCTCGGATGCTTTCAAGGCATGGAGCCGCAGCGCCTCGGACAATTGCGTGATCCGCAGCCAGTACATCGCCTACCGTGAAATCGCTGCCCTGCGCGAGGCCATCCCCGGAGCCGAGGGCTTTGACGGGGTAGCGGGATTTCTGGGCGGATTGATCCGTGTCTCGGCGCAGGATCTGGCGCAGGAGCAATTGGGCGGATTTGCGTCCTATCGTTTCCTTTATGAACGCCTGCTCGGTGCACGCGCGCGGCCTTTTCTGCCGGGCGCCTTCTGCGGCGCGGCGGCCCTGCCGCAAATCCGGCCCGAGCGCCGCAAGCTCTTGCTGCAAAGCCTGAGCGAAGCAGCGGCAACCGCGCCTGCATGGTCGCGCCGCGAACCCGCCTTCATGCCCGAGCGCGTGGTGATGGAACCGGTTTAGCTGCCGATAGCGTTCGCGCTAGAAAGCGACCTGCGCCCCGACCAGCACCACATTGGTGTTCACCCCCTGCTCGGACCAGGTGCTGCCATCGGGGAAATTGCCACCCGAGACGAAATTGAGCGGGACAAACCCGTCGACATGGATCAACTCGCCGAACATGTTGACATTGGGCACGGGGAACCATGATCCGCCGACGACGACCTGTGTCTGGCGTTCCCAGGGAGCGCCGTCATCGCCCGCGATGAATTTCGAAAACTCGCCTGACAAGGCAAAGGCGCGGCGCTGTTCGGCGGCGACCTGCTCGCCAAAGCCCAGCCTGCCGCCGACTGTGAAGGCGCTAGGCTTCACCGCATCGAAGATGCTGAGCGGGTTGGTCGGATCGGGAACTGCGGTGCCCGCCCAGACATCGGTGGTCTGCGCGTATTCGCCCAGCAAGGTCAGCGGGCCGTAATGGAGCTTGCCATAGGCGACCACGCCCGGATTATTGTCTGCGCAGGGGTTGAAATGGAACACCGGATAGGCCTGGCAATAGGCGGTGCCGTGCTTGTAGCTCGCGCCCACGAGCAGCGAATTGTCGATCCCGCCCAGCGCGAGCGTATAGCGCGCATCGACCGCGAAATTGTTGAGCCGTGAGGGGACGGCGGTGCCTTCGACAGGCACATTGGCCGAGCGGAACTGCGCCCCGCCCTGGATCGCCATGGCGCGCAGATGCAATCCGCCCGAGACAAATCCGGCCTGTGCCCCGTAAGCGAGGCCGGCAAAGGCATGCCAATTGGTCGAATTGGTGAAGGGGCTGACGGTATCCTGCAAGCCGAAGGGCGTATCCATCTTGCCCACGAGCGCATAGACCGGAGCCTTGTCGAGATTGCCCAGCATCACCCAGCCGCGGCGCAATTGTATCTGGTTGCGCGCAAGCGCGGTGATCGTGCCTGCGCCAAAGCTCTGCTGCGGATCATAGAGCAGTTCGGCATAGGCGGTCACAGAGGGCGCAACGCGTGCGGTCACGCCAAAGCTGGCGGCATGCAGCAAGGCTTCGGACACCCGGTCGCCGATCTGGTTGGCGCTGGTGGGATTGCGCATCAGATAGCCGAACTTGCTGTCGACATTGCTCCACTGGGAATTGGCAATCGCAGTGACCGAGCCCGAAACGGTCACCCGCTGGTCAAGTTCGCCCGCCTGGATCGCTTCAAGCTGGAGGAGCGGCTTGGTCGTGACATGCACTGCATGATCGAGCATCTGGTAGCCATAGGTGCTGCTTGTCCCGACCAGCACATCCTCATAGGCGAGTTGCGGCGCTTCGCCGGCTTGAGGCGCACGGGCGGCGGCGTGAGTCATTACTGGCGCAGGAGCTAGCTGGGGCGAAGGTGCCCGCAGCCGTTCGACTTCGGAGCGCAGACTCTCGTTCTCGTCAGCCAGGGCTTCGAACCGCGCCTCGAGCGCGGACAGGCGTTCGAGCAGGGCGCTGTCCTGTGCCGCATTTTCTTGTGCAAAGGCAGGGCTTGCCAATGCCGGCAAAGCGGCACCAGCGATAAGAAGCGAAGCCTTGAGCGAGAATTTGAACATCGTGCACCATCACAAGCGATGGCGCACGCAAACAGGAGCGCCACCGGACCGGGTTAAGCCTGTCCAATGGCGCAATTTGCTTAACATCTTCTTGAGGATAGCGGCTGCTATCTAGGTGCTGCTGTTGGCCGTATTGGCTTGCATCTCGTCGAACGAGATTACCCCGTCGCCGTCCTTGTCGATATTGTCGAAAGCCCGCTTGACCGAGGCGGGGCGCATCAGCCGCTCGGCATCATCGCGCTTGGCTGTCCAGCTGGCGCGGAAAGCGGTGAACTCTTCGAGCGAGACGAGCCCGTCGCGATCGGTGTCCATCGCGCTCATGCGCTTGGCGGTGCGCTCCTGCAGGGTTTCGGCTGAAGCAGGGGCAGTCAGCGTCATGGCCATGACCACCCCGCAAATGCCTAACGCCTTCATAGCCATTGTCTTGTTCATCACATCCTTGCTCCCTCTTGTTGTGCGCTCAGATGCGATCGGTTTCGGTCATGTGTCAATATCGGGTGCGCGCGGTGTTCAATAAAGTTCGTCGAGTCGCTGGCCGTAAGCTTCGCGGATCTGCGCGCGGCGGATTTTCATTGTCGGGGTCATCTGGCCGTTCTCGACGCTGAATGGCTCATCCGCGATGACGAATTTGCGGATCTTCTCGATCACCGAAAGATCGGCATTGGTCCGGTCGACCGCCGCCTTGATTGCGCGCTGGAAGGCTGGCAGCCGCGCAAGCTCGTCGAAATCGGGCTTCTCGCCGTTCTCGCGCGCCCAGAGCATTGTCCATTCGGTATCGGGCACGATCAGCGCGACCATATAGGGCCGCTTGTCGCCCGCCACCATCGCCTGCTGGATTTCGCCGT
>DAIQNS010000044.1:0-12290 GCA_036788315.1 Alteraurantiacibacter sp.
GGCTGATGGACAATCACGGCATCTATGTGCAGCCGATCAACTATCCGACTGTGCCGCGCGGGGAAGAACGGCTGCGCATCACGCCCTCACCTGTCCATAGCAGCGATGATATCGACCGGCTGATCCGCGCGCTGAGCGATATCTGGTCGCAATGCGAACTGGCGCGGCGCGAGATCGCCGCCTGACGCGCGCAAGGCGCAAAGCTCTCACGAAAAAGGGCGCCAACCGCAAAGGTTGGCGCCCTTTTGTCACGCGAGGCCGACAAGCAGCCTCGTCATGCGCAAAATGCCTTAGCTGGCCGGATTGGTCAGATAGGCGATGACATCGGCACGGTCCTGAGCATCCTTGAGACCGGCAAATGCCATCTTGGTGCCGGGGATCACGCGCATCGGATTTTCCAGGTACTGGAACATCTTCTCGGGCGTCCAGACAATACCGCTGTTGGCATTGGCAGGCGTATAGCTGTAGCCTTCGACCGTGCCCGCATCGCGGCCGATGATCCCGGCGAGTGTGGGTCCGGTGCGGTTCTGGCCAGGCTCGACCACGTGGCAGGCCATGCACTGCTTGAAGACTTCCGCGCCGGCTGCGGCATCGCCGGTGAAGCTGGCAAGCACAGTGCCATCAAGCGTGTCGGTGGAATCGGCCGCAGGCGGACCGGCATCCGCAGCAGGAGCAGCGGCAGTATCGGCGGGCGCAGCTGCGTCGGTTGCGGCGCCATCGTCTGCGGCTTCTTCAGGCGCTCCGCCGCAAGCAGCAACCAGTCCTGCAGCGCAGATCATGCCAATCCAATTTGATTTCTTCATGCCAACTCCCTTCATCCAAGGATCCTAATTCTCGCGCGTCGCTCCCTATCGTCTCGCTGCGGACAAACATCCGAAGACTCGCGGGTATTCGTCGCGGATGTAGCCCAATAGCGCAGTTGTGCGCAGTATCAATCTGATCTTTTGGTCCATGTCGGATGCTGCTGCGGCATTGACCTGTGCACCAGCTTCAGGAAAACCCCCCATATGAACAGCATGTTCCCCCACCGGCCTGCCTTCATGCCCGTCCTCACACGCCGCAAGGCCGGGTGATAGAGGGCCATGGCTGATTTCGATCTGCTGGTCATTGGCGGAGGCGTGAACGGCGCTGGCATCGCGCGCGATGCGGCGGGGCGCGGGGCGCGTGTGCTGCTGGTCGAGAAGGACGATCTCGCCGCGCACACCTCGAGCGCGTCCACCAAGCTCGTCCATGGCGGGCTGCGCTATCTCGAGCATCGCGAATTCCGCCTTGTGCGCGAAAGCCTGATCGAGCGTGAGCGGCTGTTGCGGATCGCGCCGCACATCATCTGGCCGCTGCGCTTTGTCCTCCCTCACGATGCTGGGCTGCGGCCGCGCTGGCTGCTCCGGCTCGGCCTGTTCCTGTACGATCATCTGGGCGGGCGTCTGGGCGGGCGCAAACTCCTGCCGCCCACGCGCACGCTTGATCTGCGCGCCGCTCCGCACGGCGCGGTGCTCGAAGAACGGCTGACCAAGGGCTTTGAATATTCCGATTGCTGGGTCGAGGATGCGCGGCTCGTCGTGCTCAATTGCATGGACGCGCGCGAGCGCGGCGCGGATATCCGCACGCGCACCGCTTGCACCTCGCTTGAGCGGAGCGGCGATCATTGGCTGGTCACCTTGCAAGCCGGGGCACGCTGCGAAACCGTGACTGCCAGCGCGATTGTCAATGCCTCAGGCCCCTGGGTCGATGACGTGCTGGGCAAGACGGGCGCGCGCAATGGTTCTGCCAATCTGCGCCTTGTCAAAGGGAGCCATCTGGTCTTCCCCCGCCTGTTCGAAGGCGAGCACGCCTATATCTTCCAGAACGCGGACAACCGCATCGTCTTTGCGATCCCCTATGAACACGATTTTACGCTGGTGGGGACAACCGATGTGCTGTTCACCGGCGATCCCGCCGATGTCGCCATCTCGGCGGAGGAGGAGCGCTATCTGTGCGATGCGATCAACGAATATCTTGTACGCGATGTGAGGCCCGAAGATGCCGTGTGGAGCTATTCCGGCGTGCGGCCCCTGTATGACGATCGCAGCGCGAACAATTCGACCGTGACGCGCGATTATGTCTTTGCTCTCGACCGCGCAGGCGGCGCGCCGATCCTTTCGATCTTCGGCGGCAAAATCACTACCTATCGCAAGCTTGCCGAACATGCGCTGGCGAAACTGGGCGGATTTGGACCGCCGATGCCGCGCTGCCCGGCGGCGATTTTGCGCCGCAGGATTTCGAAGCACTCGTGGCACAGGCACAGGCGCGCTATCCGTGGTTTCCCGCCGAGGGCGTGAGGCGGCTGCTGCGCGCCTATGGCACGCGCATCGACATGGTGCTCGGCGATGCCGCGTGTCTCGATGATCTTGGCGAGCATATCGGCGGCGATCTTTACGCATGTGAGCTGGAATATCTCGCAGCGCATGAATTTGCGCGCACGTCCGATGATGTGCTTTGGCGGCGCAGCAAGCTGGGCCTTCATCTGGACGAAGATGCAAATGCAAGCATCGCCCGCTGGTTCGCCGCGAAGTTTGAACAGACAGCTTAGCCCGGCGCGGCTTGCGGCCTTGGGAATATGCGCAAGGATGAGGGTGAACGCTTGCCAAGTGCAATTGGTCAGGACAAACCCGAGAGCATGACCACAAGCTCTCCCAGATCGGGCATCCGCCTGTATCAGGCTCTTGCCGAGAAGATCATCAGGCTCATCGCTTCGGGGAAATTCTCGAAAGGTGACCGGCTTCCCGCCGAGCGCGAGCTTGCCACCATGTTCAGTGTCAGCCGCCCGGTCGTGCGCGAGGCGATTATCGCGCTCGAGATCGAGGGGCTGGTCGAAGTGCGGCTGGGCTCGGGCGTCTATGTGCTGAGCGAAAAACCCACGCGCCTCGGGGTCAAGCGCGATGTCGGCGCTTTCGAGCTGACCGAGGCGCGCATTCTCATCGAAGGCGAAGCCGCCGCGCTCGCGGCGAAGAATGTGACCGATGAGGATATTGCCGAGCTTGAGCGCCTGCTTGCCGAGATGGCCAGTGCCAACCAATCGGGCGCCGGGGCGGGCGAATTGGTCGATCAGCGCTTCCACCAGTTTCTCGCCGGATGCACGCGCAATTCCGCCATGCAGTCGGCCGTCGAGCATCTATGGGAAGTGCGCAACCGCTCCCCGCAATGTCTGCTGACTTTCGAGAAGTCGCGCGACAAGGGCTACAAGCCGGTCATCGAGGAGCACAGCAAAATCCTCGATGCACTGCGCGCCCGCGATTCCAATGCTGCGCGCAGCGCCATGCGCGATCATCTGGGGCGCGTGCTGGAATATCTGCTTGCATCGACCGAGACAGAAGCGGTTGCCGAAGCCCGCGCGAAGGCCGCCGCGCAGCGCAGCCGCTTCAAGATGAGCGAGAACCTCTAGCCCGCGCTCACCAGTTCCACATGGTTCCATCTTCGAGCCGCGCGATGGGCAATTGCATCGGCTTATAGGGGTATTTGGCGGCCAGTTGCTCGTCGATCTCGACCCCGTGGCCGGGGGTTTCCCCGACCAGCATGTGGCCATCCTCGAAGCAGTAATCATGCGGGAACACAGCGTCTGTCTCGGGCGAATGACGCATGTATTCCTGAATGCCGAAATTGGGCACCCAGCTATCGAAATGAAGCGCTGTGCCCATGGTCACAGGCGACAGATCGGTTGCCCCGTGACAACCAGTGCGCACCTGATAAAGCGCGGCCAGATCGGCAATGCGGCGCAAATGCGTTACCCCACCCGCCCCGACAATTGTGGTGCGAATATAGTCGATAAGCTGGTTCTGGATCAGATCCTTGCAATCCCAGATCGTGTTGAAAATCTCGCCCACGGCCAGCGGTGTGACGGTGTGCTGGCGCACCAGTTTGAACGCTTCCTGATTTTCCGCAGGCGTGCAGTCCTCCAGCCAGAACAGCTGGCACGGCTCAAGCATCTTGCCAAGGTTTGCCGCTTCCTGCGGGGTGTAGCGATGGTGCCCGTCATGCAGCAGATGATGCTCAAAGCCGTAGGTATCGCGCAGCGTCTCGAACAGCCTGGGCACGTAGTTTAGCGCCTTGCGCGTGTCCCAGCCGGTGGTGGAGGGAAGCGCGGCATCGGCGGGTTCGTAATAGAGGTCGCCGCGCCCCACGCCGTAGGCATCCTTGACGCCGGGAATGCCCGTCTGCGCGCGAATGGCCTTGTAGCCCATCTCGATATAGCGGCCGACCGCCTCGACCGTCTCGTCGATCTCCGCGCCGTTGGCATGGCCATAAACCATCACGCGCTCGCGGCTTTTCCCGCCGAGCAGATCATACAGCGGCATGCCGGCAAACTTGGCCTTGATGTCCCACAAGGCGACATCCACCGCCGCGATGGCGCGCATCGTCACCGGGCCGCGCCGCCAGTATGCTCCGCGATAGAGAAACTGCCAGATATCCTCGATGCGGCGCGCATCCTTGCCGATCAGCGCCGGGCACACATGGTCCTCAAGATAGGACACCACGGCCAATTCGCGGCCATTGAGCGTAGCATCGCCTATGCCGGTGAGCCCGCCCTCGACCTCGATTTTCAGCGTGACGAAATTGCGCCCCGGGCAAGTCACGATCACGCGTGCCGATGTGATTTTCATAGGAAAGAAGTCCTCATTCGATCAGGCGCGGCCCGACATGCTCATCGCGCGCTGATACGGAATATTGGTCTTTCAAGTCAATCAAACTGTCCTGACCAATTTGCCTTATGTGCAGCCCGCTCAGGCTCTTACGGCTTGCCCTGTATCCTGTGAAAGATAGGCCGCCTCGACCAGCGCCAGCGTGCGCAGATATTCCTCGCCCGAAGTTTCGAACGGCGCGCCCGATTGCAGGCAGGCGATGAAATGGGCAAAAGTGGCAAACACGCTATCGCCGGCAAATCCCTGCTTTGGCGGATCGAAATCAAGCCTTTGCACCGCTTCGCCAAGCAATTTGAGATGCATCGACCCGTCGCCCTCAAGCCGCAAATGCCCCTTGGTGCCGTCGATGCGCATGGTGCCGAAAGTGTAGCGGGGATTGTCGTGCTCGGGCTCGTTATAGCGGCTGGCATCGAGCATCGCGCTGGCCCCGCTGGCAAAGCGGCACAAGACCAGCGCGGCATCCTCGCCCGCAATATCGCGGTTGCGCTTGGCAAGGTGCGCCGTGATGCTGGCGATCTCGCCGCCCAGAAAGCGGAACAGGTCGAGGAAATGCACCCCGGTTTCATACATGAACAGCCGCGGGTAGGTGCGGAAATAAGGTTGCCGCGCGAGATAGGCATCATGCTGCCAGCCATCGCCCATCCTTGTGACAAAGGCGATGGAATGCAGATCGCCCAGCGTGCCATCATCGAGCAGCGCCTTTGCCTTGCGGTGCCAGGGCTGCCAGCGCCAGTTTTCATGCACCATGAAGCGCGTGCCCGCCATTTCGGCGACAATCGCCTGCGCATCGACAAAGTCGGTTCCGAGCGGCTTCTGGCAGATGATCGCGGCCCCCGTCGCGGCAATACGGCGGCACAGCGTGCGGTGCGTGGGCGGCGGCGTGGCGATATCAACGAAATCGATCCCATGATCGGCGATGAAGGCTTCCAGCGCACCGGGCGCAAAGGCTTGCGCGCCGAGCGGCCCGGCCAGGGCGGCGGCAGCCTCGGGCTTGTCATCACACACGCCGATGATCGCCGCCCCGGGCGCGAGCCGGGCCCAGGCATCGGCGTGGAACTGGCTGAAATAGCCCGCCCCGATCATCACTCCGCGCAAAGGTCGGCCCGGCATCAGGCTGGCGCAGTCTGCTTGATCGGCGCCTTGGGATCGGCCCATATCCACAGCAGCGCCGCAAACAGATTGAGCCCGGCGGCAATCAGGAAGAACGGCTCATTGCTACCGAACCATGCCGCCAGATACGGGAAGGCAAGCGCGGTGGCGAAGGAGCCCAGATTGCCCGCCATGTTCATCGTGCCCGATACAGCGCCTGCGGACTTCTTCCCGATGTCGACGCAGAACGACCAGCTCGGGCTCAGGGTCATGTCCACCCCGAACACCGCGAGCGTCAGCCAGAACACCGCCACGCCTGCGCTTTCCGCGCCAAGACTGCCGATGAGGCCCACGCCGCCCAGCACAAAGCCGATCATCGCAGGAAGCCTCCGCGACCACGTCCAGTATCCGGCGGAATAGATCCGGTCGACCAGCCAGCCCGAGAACCAGTTGCCAAACGCTCCGCCGATCAGCGGCGCGGCGGCAAGCAAGCCTGCGGTCTGGATATCGAGACCGTATTGCTCGCGGATATAGGGATAGAGCCATGTGAGCGTGAAGAAGAAGGTGAAATTGCTGCACACATATTGCGCCATTATGATCCACATATTGCGTGTGCCCAGCATGGTGCGCAGCGGCGGCGCGGTATTGCCCGAGGCATCGTCCAAAGCTTCCTGCCGGTTTTCCTGAATGTACTGCAATTCCTTCGGAGAAATCCCGGCTTTTTCCTCGGGCCGGTCACGGAACCACAGCCACCATAGCGCCGCCCAGACGATCCCGATCGCGCCCAGGATGTAAAAGCTGCCGCGCCAGCCGAAATAGGCAATGAAAGGCGGCATCATCACCAGCGCCAGAGCGCCGCCGATGCGGCTGCCCGAAAAATTGATGCCGTTGATAAGGCCGCGCTCCTTGAGCGGAACCCACGAATAGACCGCGCGCGAAATGCCCGGGAACGCCCCCGCCTCGCCCGCGCCGAACAGGAAGCGATAGATCATCAGCGTCACGAAATTGACCGCCGCCCCGGTTGCCGCGGTGAAGACAGACCAGAAGATCACCACGCTGGTCAGCACCTTGCGCGGCCCCATCTTGTCCGCGAGCATTCCCGAAGGCGTCTGGAACAGGGCATAGCCGAGCGCGAAAATCGACAGCACCCAGCCAAACTGCGTATCGGTCAGCGCAAGATCGGAAGTAATCCCGTCCTTCGCGGCCGAAATGGCGATCCGGTCGATGTAAAGCAGCAGCGACAGGGCAAATGTGCCCACGATAAGCAGATGGCGGCTTGGCATTGGTCTCTCCCCGGATAGGCGTCTAGAGCGCGTTCTCGATGGCTTTTACGATGGCGTCGGTGCCACTTTGCCCGCCCATTTCGAACGGCGGGCTGGCAAGGCTGGCAAGGCCCGCGCCGGTCGCCGTCTCAAGCGCGCTTGCCGCCCTGGTAAGGCGCACATCGCCGTGCTTGCGGCCAAGCCATTCGAGCATCATCGCGCCCGACAGGATCATCGCGACAGGGTTCGCCTTGCCTTGGCCCACAATATCGGGCGCAGTGCCGTGGCACGGCTGGAACACCGCGACCTCATCGCCAATGTCCGCGCTGGGGGCAAAGCCCATGCCGCCCATCAAGGCAGCGCCGAGATCGGAGAGGATGTCACCGAACATGTTCTCGGTGACCATCACGTCATAGTCCCAGGGGCGCTTGACCAGATTGAGCGCCATCGCATCGACATAGGCGCATTCGGTGGCGATATCGGGATAGTGCTCGGCGCGTTCGAGGAAGATGCGGCGCATGAAAGCGAGCGCGCCCAGCACATTGGCCTTGTCGATCAGCGTGACCTTGCCGGGCTTCCCTTCGGCCTTGCGCTGGCGTGCGAGTTCAAAGGCGAAATCGAACAGTTTCTCGCTTGTCGCGCGGGTGATCGTCATCACATCGTGCGCAGCCTCGTCCCCGTCCATGCGGGTCTTGCCGCGCGCGGCAAACAGGCCCTCGGTGGATTCGCGGATCAGCACCGCATCGAGCTCACCCGCGCGCGGATCTGATAATGCGGGCGAGAAGCCGCCCTGCGTGCGGATCGGGCGCACGCCGGCATAAAGCTTGAAGTGCTCGCGCAATTCGATCTGCGGGACGACCTCGGTGCCGCCGGGATAGCGCACATGCGGCAGGCCCATCGCGCCCAGCAGGATCGCATCGCACGCCGCAGCTGCATCGAAACTCGCTTGCGAAATCGACACGCCGGTATCGAGATAGTTCTGCGCGCCTGCCGCGATGGGCGTGTATGCGAGCGCAAAGCCGTGCGCGGCAGCAAGCTTGTCGAGCAGCGCAACGCACGGCGCAGTCACTTCGGGGCCGATCCCGTCGCCGGGCAGGACCGCAACCGAATAGGTTTGGCGCGCGCTCAAGAGGAGGCCTCCAGCTTGTGCCAGGTGCGCACCTGCTTGCTCGCGACCATCGGGGCAACCGCGGCATCGAAGCTCTTGAAATGCGCCGATTGCAGATGCGCCTGAAACGCCGCGGCATCGGTGTAGAGCTCGTACAGGAACACAATTGGCGCGCCCACGGGATCGCGGCACACATCGAAGTAATGGCAATCGGGCTCAAGGCTGAGCGAATTGGCCGCCTGCTCCATCATGAGCGGCAGAAATTCTTCCATCCGGCCTTCGGCAAGGCCAAATTCAACGCAAACGACAAACATGCAGCAGCGATCCTATTCTGGGGGGAAATGGGCAAGCAGATCGGCGATCTGCTCCGGGGTAAGGGGGCTCGTCGGAGCCTGCTTCAGAAGCAGGTAGAGCTTGGAGGTTTCTTCGAGTTCCTCGATCGCATAGACCGCCCGGTCGAGCGCGAGCGCGCCGACAATCGGCCCGTGATTGGCAAGCAGCACCGCCGCCGCATCGGCTTCGACACGCGCCACGGCATGCGCAAGGTTCTCATCGCCGGGGCGAAAATAGGGGATCAGCGGCAGCCGCCCTACGCGCATGACGTGATAGGCGGTGAGCGGCGGCAGGACATTGCTGGTATCCTTGTGCTCCATGCACGAGACCGCGACCGAATGCGTCGAATGCAGATGCACCACCGCACGGTCCTGCGGGCGGCGCTGATAGCTGACGCGGTGGAGGAAAGCCTCCTTGGTGGGCTTGCCGCCCGAGACGTGTTTGCCATCAAGGTCGAGCTTGCTGATCACGGCAGGATCGAGCGCGCCCATGCTGACATTGGTCGGCGTGACGAGATAGCCATCGTCCAGCCGCACCGAGATGTTGCCCGCCGTCCCGTGGGCAAGCCCGCGACTATAGAGCAGGGCCCCGAAGCGCGCGATCTCCTCGCGTGCGCGCAGTTCTTCCGATGTCATACCGCCTCCCGCTGCAAGCCGAGCGCCTCGAGGAAAAAGTCCGGCCCGCCGAAATTGCCCGATTTGAATGCGAAGTCGCAAGCGCGGCCGGCATCCACCATACGCGCCCAGGGCACGCCGGGGGCAATTTCCTCGCCCACCGCAAAGCTGCTCGCGCCAAAGGCCTTGGCGACCGCGCCCGAAGTTTCCCCGCCCGCGATCACGAAGCGCGTCACGCCGCCTTCTGCCAGCGCGATGGCGATTTCGCCGAGCGCCGCCTCGATCCGCTCGCCGACATCTCCGCCAAGGCGTTCGCGCGCTGCGGCGACTCGCTCGGGCGCGGCGGTGGAAGCGATCACGATTGGCCCGCTCCCCGCCAGCGCCTGTACGGCAAGGCGCGCGGGCAAAGCGGCATCGGCGACAAGCGTCAGCGGATCGAGATCGAGCACCTGCGCGAATTTCGCGATACGCGCCAATTGCGTGCGCGTGGCTTCCGAACATGATCCCGCGATCACTGCGCCGCGCTGCCCTTCGGATGGCCCGGTATAGGCAGCGGCCGCGTCCTCACCTTCGGCAACGCACATACCGCAAAAGGCCGAGCCGCCGGTAACGAGAGGATCGGCGGAAAACGCCTCGCCCAACTTTTGCAGATGCCGGTCAGCGATTGCATCGGCAATCACAAGCAAGCCCGTTTGCGGCTGCCCCCTGCGCCATGCAGCGATTGCGGGCGCACCCTTTTCGATGATTGCGAGCGGCAGATTGACGACCTTGTGCCCTGCCGACTGCGCCGCGAGCACGCGCACGAGATCGGGATCGGTCATCGGGGTCAGCGGATGCGTCGCGAGGCTCGACTGCGAGAGCAGCCGGTCACCGACAAACATATGCCCCTGATAGACCGTGCGGCCGTTCTCGGGGAAGCTTGGGACGAACACCACTTGCCCTGCATCGAACAATTGCGCGAGCGCGATTGCCACCGGGCCGATATTGCCTTGCGGGGTCGAGTCGAAAGTCGAGCAATATTTGAAGAACAGCCGCTTGGCCCCATGCGCGCGCAGCATTTCGGCTGCTTCGAGAGCTTCGCTTACCGCCTGAGCCACTGGCGCCGTGCGGATCTTGAGCGCGCAGACATGCACTGCGGCTCCGGGCGCAGGCGGCGCCATGCCGAAAGCGACCGACACACCGACCCCGCGCCGCCGGGCAAGCCCCGCCGCGTCCATCGCGCCTGTCAGATCATCGGCAATAACCCCGAGCATTGTCCCCACCGAAGCTTTGTTTTGTGTCCCTCTCGCAAGCGTCTATATCGCAAAACAATCAAAAGGAACGAATTTTGCTCAATATTGCTAATATGCAGCCATTCGCAAAGGGATTAAAGCGCCCCGAATGCGTATTGTGCTGTGCATCGGGCACCATTTACGTCGCCAATTGGGACGGCGGCGTGACCGCCATCGGCAAGGATGGCGCGCAGCAGGAGTTTCTGGCGCAAGAGGCTTCCTTCGCGCTCAAGCCCAATGGCATTGCGCTGCAACCTGACGGGTCGTTCCTCATTGCCAATCTGGGCGATGATGGCGGCATCTGGAGCCTTGCGCGCTCAGGCGAATGCCGCCCCTTCCTCCTCGAAGCCGAAGGCGAAGCTGTTCCGCCTGCCAATTTCGTGCTTCCCGATGCGCACGGCGGGGTGTGGATCACGGTGAGCACGCGCCAAGCCCCAAGGGCCAAGGCCTATCGCCGCGATGTTGCCGATGGCTTCATCATCCGCGTCGACGAGCGCGGCGCGCGCATCCTTGCCGATGGTCTTGGCTATACCAATGAATGCGCGATCCACCCCTCAGGCGAATGGCTTTATGTGAATGAGACCTTCGCCCGGCGGCTCTCGCGCTTCGCCCTGGTCGATGGCGCGAAGCTCGGCCCGCGCGAGACGGTGTACGAATTTGGCGAAGGCGATTTTCCCGACGGCCTGTGCTTCGATGAGGCGGGCAGCATCTGGATCACCAGCATCATCTCCAACCGCCTGATCCGGATCGAACCGGACGGCACCCGCGAAACCCTGCTCGAAGATGCCGCGCCCGATCATCTGGCGTGGGTCGAGGACGCCTATCGCAGCAACGCCATGGACCGTCCGCATCTCGACCATGTCGCCAGCGATCGCCTCGCAAATATCTCCAGCCTCGCCTTTGGCGGCGCGGACCGCAGGACGGGATATCTGGGCTGCCTGCTGGGCGAAAGCCTCTACCGGATCGCAATGCCGGTAAGCGGGGCAAAGCCGGTGCACTGGGACTGGGGGTAAGCGACTGGGGGTAAGCCATTCTTAACCACTTCGGGATTAGTCCGCACCCTATGGCAAGTCCTGGATCAAAGCGGTTTCCCACCCATCACGGGTATGGCGAGGTGAAAGTCTCGCGCTACTTTGCCCTGTACATCTCGCAAGTTGGCTGGCTCGTCCTTGGCGTGTTCCTCTATTGGGGCGCGTTCTGGCCTTCGACCTGCACGCCCGCCGATCTGATCGAGATATACGGCTGCTCGATGCGCCTGCCCGAGAACGGCGGCTGGCGCGAGGCATCGCTGCTCACCTGGCTGTGGGCGACACCGATCCTGATTGCGCTCGAAATATCGCGCCGGGTCGGCAAATCGAAAGATTAGTGGGGGAGTTCAGCGCTGCCCGGTGGGCATGGGCTGGCCGAGCATCTGCGCCGCAATCATCTGGTGATCGGGAGCAAACGGATCGCTCGGGATGCAGAAATTGTCTGCCGCTTCCTGAGCGGCGGAAATATGGTGCTGATGAAGCTCGGGGCCGTTCTGGGGGCCCACCATGGCATTCTCCCATTAACTTGCTGCTTTTCTCTTGGTGTTTACCTAGCGCAAAAGGGCGTTTTGGTCAATTCGGCATGCGCCAAAGCGCCCTTGTGCAGCGCTGCAGCACCACCATAGGCAGATTGCATGGTTGCGCAGAAAGATTTTGCGCGCCGCATACCCCGCGCGGCCCGTTTACCGGGAAGCGGTCCGTCAAGCGGCTTTTATCCCCCGACCAAAGGTCACGCTTGCTATCGAATCACGCTTCTGATTCACTATGTAGGTAACTTGCGCCAGAAACCGGAGACACAACATGTCGTTGCTCGAAGCCAGAAAGACCTACAAGCCCTTTGAATATCCTTGGGCTTACGACTTCTGGAAACGCCAGCAGCAGATCCACTGGATGCCCGAGGAAGTGCCG